>DASPMK010000227.1:0-3395 GCA_035627075.1 Azospirillaceae bacterium | reverse complement strand
GGCCGCAAGTCCGCGCCACACCGCACAAGATCACGGTGAACTGCCTGCCGGGTCTGGTGATGGACAGCTACCCGGGCTCACTGGCCCAGGTGATGACCCAATTGGTGATGAACGCCCTGGGCCACGCCTTCCACGGGCTGGAAGGACGCGCCGGGCAGGTGACGATCAGCGCCGACATGGCCGATGGCGATTGGGTGGAACTCCGCTTTGCCGACGATGGGCGGGGCATTCCGCCCGACATCCAGCCCAAGGTATTCGAGCCGTTCTTCACCACCCAGCGGGCATCCGGCGCCGTCGGTCTGGGCCTGCATATCACCTTCAACATCGTTAACCGCACCTTGGGCGGGCGGATCGCGGTGGAGAGTCGGGATGGCGAAGGAACCACCTTCGTCCTGCACCTCCCGGTATCGGCGCCCTATGAGCCCAACCCTGTACTCGCCCCCATTCATTGATGGGATATTCCCGCGCCAACCTCTAATACACCGTTTCTCTTCAGTATTACCTCTAACTAAGGGCAAGCTTGCCTAGGAGGTATTCGTTTGCCATAGTTTGGGATAAAATTAGGCAAGATCTGACCCCCATCTTTGCGTGAGGAGTTGCCATGCCGACCGCCACACCAATTGTAATCAACGTTCCAACCACTGTGCGGGTCAACGGCACCGCCACCATGCAGCAACTGGTCCCGGCCATGTATTGGAGTATAATCGCCGCCTCGCCGTCGATCACGGTCAAGGATCTGACGACGTCTGCCAGCAGCGGCTATGTCATCAATACCCGGACCAACCAGAAACTACAGGCGGGCAAGGTGTACACGGTGGCCAAGGCGGATGTGTCCCGTCTGGCGTTTCGGGGCGGCAAGCAGCCCGGTACCGACCGCATCCAGGTGAGCCTCGGTCCCATGTCGGCGATCGCTGAAATTCGGACGGTCCGTGCTACCACCACCCGCTCGGCCGACGCGATGGCGCGCGTGCTGGCCGGCGGTGACGTCGTGCCGCTGTCGGGGGGCACCACGGCGCTCTCCAAAACCACCCAGGATGATGCCACCGGCCTGCTCGCTGCCCTGTCCTGATGTGGTTTGGCGGATGATGAAAGAAATCATCCGCCAACCCTATCAAAATCAAAGGTCGACGCGGGCCAGGTCGTGAAGGTGGTGAAAGCTCTGGTCGTCGTCGTGGGTACTGACGTTGTTCAGGTCCGTCAGCGACGGGTCCTGATCGGCATTCGCCGACGGATCGTGATCCAGGCCCGCCATCCAGTTGCCTCCGCTCATTACCCCGCCTTGGTTCTCATAGGCCATCAGCGGATGATACTCCGCCGGGGCCATGGCGCTGAACGGGTCGTCCTCCAGCGGCTGGCCGGTAAAAATGCCCCCCTCGGTCGTCGGGTCGATCGCCAGTTCCTGCGATGTCGAGGCGCTGGCGCCACCGGCGTCGATGCTGGTGGCGGTGACCGTCAGGGTAAAGGGCCCCGCCCCTTCGGGCGGCGTCAAGGTCAGCCCGTCGAGGTCATCCGGAGTCAAGCTCCACATCCCGTGCCCAAGGTCGGTTCCAGCCGACAGCGTCGCCCCGCTGGGGACGTTGGTGATGGTAATGCCGAGCCGTTCCGATCCGTCGGTATCGCCGAGGACGGAGCGGATGTCGAGCACCACGACCGGCGGGGCGTCTCCATGCCCACCGGCGGCGTCGTGCTGCTGGGTATGGATATCGAAGCCGGGATTCTGGCTCTGGCTGTTTTCGGACTCCCACACCACGGTGAAGCCGCCGCCCTTGAGGCCGGCGACATCCGACGCCCCCTGAGCGTGGTCGGATGAGGCGTTGACGTGGAGTTCATGGCCCACGGCATGCCCCTGAGCATCGAAACGCTGGGCGAGGATGCCAGTCTGGTCGGCGTCCGTCCCGGTCCAGGAGACGACAAAGCCGCCATCCTCGGTCGCCGCCACTTGCGGCGCTTCCTGGTCGCCGGCGGTGGTGGTGTTGACCTGGAATTCCGCCCCAACCCCATGGCCCTGGGCATCGTAGGCTTGGCCGAAAACACCGTCGCCCGAGCCATCCTGGCCGGTGGATCGCCACGTCACCACGTAGCCGCCACCCTTGAGCGCGGTGATTGACGGGTCGGCCTGATCGCCGCCCGTGGTGGCGTTGATCCGCGTTTCGCCGCCGAGTGCCTGCCCCTGAGCGTTGAAAAGCTGCGCGTAGACCCCATCGCCCGAGCCGTCCTGGCCGGCGGACTGCCATGTCACCACGTAGCCTCCGTCCGCCAACACGGCGATGTCGGCATCGTTCTGGTCGCCGATGGTGGTCGTGTTGACCCGGAACTCGCTCCCAACCTCGTGACCCTGGACATCATAGCGCTGACCGAAGATGCCCCAGGTGTCCGCCCCCTTGGCGGTGTCCTGGCCGTCCGACTGCCAGACCACAACGAAGCCGCCGCCCGGTGTCGCCGCCACATGCGGCGCCGCCTGCCCCTTGTGCTTGTACTCGTTGACGTGGAATTCGCCTCCGGCGGCATGACCGGCCGCGTCGAAACGCTGGGCATAAATGCCGTCGCCGCCCTTGTCCTGTCCCTGGGAAGTCCAGGCCACCACGAACCCTCCGTCCTTCAGGCCGGTGACGGACGGCGAATCCTGGTGCGAAGACATATGGGTGTTGACGCGGAATTCTCCTCCCACCCCATGCCCGGCCGCGTCATAGCGTTGACCGAAGACATCCTTGTTGGCGTCGTTGGAGGTCCACACCACCACATAACCGCCGTCCTCCAGCGCGGTCACTTGGGGATCGCGCTGATCGTGGTTGATGGTGGTGTTGACCCGATCTTCCGGAAACGCGCTCCCCGCTCCCGGCTCCACCGTTGCCGACGCGCTCAGCACCGGAGCATCGGCGACGGCTTCGACCGTAACGGCGAGCGTGGCCGTGGTGCTGGCAACCGCCTCCCCGTCATGGCTGGCGGCGGTAACGGTCAGAGTGAAATCAGCGTCGGTGTCGGCCGGTGGCGTCACGGTCAGCCCGGACAACTGATCGGGAGCCAGAGTCCATGTGCCGTCGGCATTGCGCGCGCCCGCCGAAAGGCTGGCCCCGGCCGGTACGTCCGAGATGGTGATGCTCAGAGTTTCCGACGGATCGCCCGGCCCTGCCGTAATGCTCAAGGGGATGGCCGTATCCTCGCCGCCGCCGGCATCCATCACACCCAACGTCGGCGCATCGGCCTCCGGCAGTGTCGCCGTGCCGTCCCCGGCCGGATCGGCGCTGTCCTCCACGGGCGGCGGCGGGTCGACTGCCGGCGGCGCGTCATCCCCGGCCGGATCGGCGGCGTCCTCCACGGGCGGCGGCGGGTCGACTGCCGGCGGCGCGTCATCCCCGGCCGGATCGGCGGCGTCCTCCACGGGCGGCGGCGGGTCG
>DASPMK010000226.1:0-3396 GCA_035627075.1 Azospirillaceae bacterium | reverse complement strand
TTCAGCGCCGCATCGATCTTCCGTCTCGTCTTCCTCGTCATCGGCCGCTCCGTCTATCACGACAAAGCCGCCCTCGCACCAATCAGGTCCCGTTTCTCGGGTCCACTTCAGGGCGCGCTGGCTCCGTGACCGCCACCACCGGGGTGGCGCTGGCGAATCGGCGATAAGCCGCGCCAGCGCCAATCGGATCAGCCCATGGCCGCCAGCAGACCATGGTGCAACAGCGGGGCCGACTGGGTTGTCGCCGACGCGGTCGAGGCCAGCGGGGCCGATGCCGTAACCTGCCGCAAGGCGGTGGTCATCGCGCCGGCCGTGGACCTCGTCCCGAGCAGGCCGGACAGCGCCACCGGACTGGCCGCACCGAACTTGACCTTTTCAATGGTCGTCAGGGTGTCGCGCCCCTGCGGGCCGGTGACCACCACGCTGCCGTTGGACTGGCGAGTGAACCGGTAAGACGACCGCGAACCGGTATAGACGGCGGTGTCCGTGCCGGCACCGCCGACCAGGACGTCGTTGCCCGCGCCACCCTGCAGCAGGTCGTTGCCGGCGTTGCCTTCCAGGCGGTTGGCCACCGTATTGCCGACCAGGGTATCGTGGCTCCGGCCACCGGACGCGTTCTCGATGGTCACGCCCCAGGCGATGCCGAGGTTGTTCCGGGCCGCCTCCGGTTCATCGGCGCTGCCGCCCCGGCCGATGGAAGAGAAGGCGCCGGGATTGAGGTTGATGCTCACCGCCGTCGTCTGGTTGGCGCCGCGAATCCAGTCGGCGCTGCCGCCCCCGTCCCAGATGGTGGAGACGAATCGTGCGTCGGTCGCCCAGGTGTAGCTGTCGTTGCCGGCGTGGAAGCGGAGGTTGGCACCGTACAGTGTCTGGATCGCCGCCACGTCCCACACCATCGGCGCGCTCGGCCAGGTGTCGGGGTAGGTGGGGTGGTTGGTGTAGGACATTACTGAAAACTGGAGGGTTTCCTCGGTGCCCTCTTCCAGTGGGGACATCGAGTCCTCGTCGAAGGGATGGCTCAATCCCAAGGCGTGGCCCAGTTCGTGGACGATGGTTTCGTAACCGTCGCCACCCGGCAGCAGGTCGGCATTGTCGGGCAGGCCGTTGTTGAACCAGAAATCGCCGGCCAGATCGCCGGAGCCCGGCAGATAAGCCCAGCCGTAGGTGTCGCTTTCCTGGGTAATGCCGCCCACGGCGATGACCGGCTTGACGCTGTCGGCCATGATTTCGTCAGAAACCTCCTGCAGGTCGATGTTGGCGACATTCGCCCACGCCTGCAGTGCCGAGCGGACAGCGTCGCGCTGCTCCGTGGTCAGCGGGTCGAAGGTAGTATCGGCGAAATCCTCGTCCTCCTCGGTATAGTCCGGGGACTCGCCATAGAAGCCGTAGGAGATGTCTGCCCGATCGTTGCCATCCTCATCGACCACCCAGCGATAGGTGGTTTGCGAGAAGACCGAGACGATCTTGGGATCGGGGAAGGTGGCGTCCTCCACCAGCGAGGTGGCGTCCTCGACCTGCGAATCCGCAGATACATCCGTTGAGTCATCGGTGTAGTCGTCAGTCCTGGTCGCCATGTCCGTCATGCCCGCTGTGATTTACCTATTCGAAAGTGGTAAGGCACTCGGGGAGCGCGGGCAAGTCTTCCAGACTGGCGAGGGGAAATTTTCAGACAATCTCGCAGTAGTAGCGGTGGTCGCGCGTATCGACACGGCTGACCCGCAGTTCCACCGGACGGCCCTGCACATCATGAGCAACGCGGACGATCTCCAGGAGCGGCGCGCCTTCGGCAAGACCCAGGTGCCGAACGTCATCGGCATCGGCGGCAACTGCGGCAATGGTTTCGTTGGCACGGGCCACCGTGACCCCGTACTTGCGCTGGAAGAGGACGTACAACTCATCCGGCAGCGTTTCGCCCACCGTGAAACTCAGATCCGGGAACAGCGCCGCCGGGACAGCAATTCGCTCCAAAATCACCGGGCGGCCACGCAACAGCCGCACCCGCGTGAAGGCGTGGACGTTGGCGCGTGGCGCCAGTGCCAGCGCGACGGCCTGATCCTTCGACGCCTTGCGCGTCTTCTGCTCCACCACCGTGCTGGACGGCAGTTCCTTCATTCCGTCACGATCGACGATGTGGAAGAAATGGAACAGCGAATGCTGGCGTGAATGCTCGGCCACCGTGGTGCCGCGTCCCTGGCGGCGAACCATCAGGTTCTGCGCCTCCAACTCGATCAACGCCTTCCTCACCGTGCCCTGGCTGACGCCGAACTCGGCCGCCAGTTGGAACTCGCTCGGGATCATCTCGCCCGGCTTCCAATCGCCCGACGCGATGCGCTGAACCATCAGATCGCGAACCTGCATGTAAAGTGGCCGGAAATCGGCCATCGCGGAAGGAAGCCTGTCGGCCCGCGCCGCATCACCATCCATCACCATCGCTGAAGCCATCCTTCCGTTAACGGGCGCATCTCAAAGAGTCACATATCTTATATAAGATGTCTGATCCAGGACAAAGGGGTCTTTTTTCTTTGCCGTTCGGGGGAAGACTCTGGTCGGATTGCCGTGCTGCGCCCGCCCCGAATATTTCTGGGCATGCCACAGGAGTGACCAGCATGTTTTTTGACCTTCGGCTCCGCAAGGCGTCGCACGTCGTCCCCGGGTACGCGGGAGTCACCGGCCCCGGCCCGCAGGTCCTTCGGCCCATTCCGGATCTGGAGGAAACCGAGGGCCGGCAATTGCGCTATCAGATTTCGGCCGACACCTTCATCGACCCCAACGGCCGAACGCTGACTTTTTCCGTGATGGTGAGCGGCGTGCCGGCGGCGTGGTTGCGCTTCCACCCGCTAACCCGCACTTTTTCGGGAAAGGTGCCGCGTGGCTGTCCCGACCTCGTGATCACGATCCGGGCCTCCAACCGCCTGGGCCAACGCGCCGAGGATACCTTTGTGCTGCGCACGCCGACCGGGCGCCGGTCGCGCGTGGCGGCCGACCGCATGGCCGCCACCTTGGCCGAGAGGAGCAAGGCCCGGCCGTTGAGCGAAACCGCCGCCTCCGCCGAGAGCACACGGCGGCACGGCGGTGACACCGACCTGCTCGCCTCAGGCGGGGGGTAGGTGGGGAAGCGTGGTTCCAGGCGGTCCCGGCGACGCTCGGCCGGCATGACGACGCGGACCAACTGTCCTAGGCCGTGTCGGCAAAGGTCAGAGCCATAGAAGGATCGCCGCGATGGTGATCATGGCGAGATAGTTGACGGCGCGCTTCTCATACCGGGTGGCGATCCGGCGAAACTGCTTCAGCTTGTTGATCAGTCGCTCGACGCGATTGCGTTCCCGATAGGCGGCGCGGTCGAAAGCCGGGTCGGGCCGTTCATTGCTCTTGGTCGGGATCACCGGCGTGATGCTC
>DASPMK010000225.1:0-4798 GCA_035627075.1 Azospirillaceae bacterium | reverse complement strand
GCCGAAGCCGCCGAGGATGACGTTGAAGATCGAGCGGTTCATCCCCTTGCACATGATGTACGACAGGATGGCGCCCGACGAACCCACCAGGGCACCGGTGATGATCAGCAGGTTGTTCTGCAAGGTGAAGCCGATACCCGCCGCCGCCCAGCCGGAGTAGCTGTTCAGCATCGAGATAACCACCGGCATGTCGGCGCCGCCGATGGGCAGGATCAGCAGGAAGCCGAGAGCCAGCGACAGCAGCACGATCAGGATGAACGGCACGCTGGAGTTGGTCACCACCAGCCAGACGATCAGCAGCACCAGCGCCACGCCCAAGGCGGCGTTAAGCTGGTGTTGCATCGGGAACACCAGCGGTTTGCCGCTGACCAGCCCTTGCAGCTTGGCGAAGGCGACGATGGAGCCGGTGAAGGTGATGGCGCCGATGGCGACGCCCAGGCTCATCTCGACGAGGCTGCCGCCGTGGATATGGCCGAAGGTGCCGATGCCGTAGGCTTCCGGCGAGGAGAAGGCGGCGGCGGCCACGAACACGGCGGCCAGACCCACCAGCGAGTGGAAGGCGGCCACCAGCTGCGGCAGGGCCGTCATCTGGATGCGTTGGGCGATGAAAGTGCCGATGGCGCCGCCGATGACGATTCCAGCCAGGATCAGTCCGTAGCTGAGGCCGTCCGGCCCCATGTTGGACTGGACCACCGCAAGCGTGGTGACGATGGCGATGGCCATGCCCGACATGCCGTAGATGTTGCCCATGCGGGCGGTCACGGGCGAGGACAGGCCGCGCAATGCCAGGATGAACAGTACGGCGGCGACGAGGTACGCCAGGACGTAGACGGATTCCATGATGGCGTCCCCCCTTACTTTTTCTTCTTGAACATGGAGAGCATGCGCTGGGTGACAATGAAGCCGCCGAAGATGTTCACCGACGCCAGGATCACGGCCAGAAAGCCCATGAGCTTGGCGAGGGAGAAGCCGGCGGGGCCGGCGGCGATCAAGGCACCCACGATGATCACGGACGACACCGCGTTGGTCACCGCCATCAGCGGCGAGTGCAAGGCGGGTGTCACGCGCCAAACCACGTAGTAACCGACAAAGCAAGCCAGCACGAACACGGTCAGGCCGACCATGAAGAAACCGCCGTGGTCACCCGATGCGGCCGCCGTGGACGCCGCCTGGGTCGACATCTGCGCCACCTGGGTCGCCAACACGTCGGCTCTCTGGGCCATCGCCGCCAACTCCGCCTGGAGTTGGGCGACGCTTTGAAGCAAATCCTGAGGATTCATCGAACCGTCTCCCCTCACTGCCCGGCGAACGCGGAATGAACGATCTGGCCGTCACGGGTCAGCGTGACCGCTTTCATGATCTCGTCGTCCCAGTCGATCTTCAGCCCCTTGGTCTCCTTGTCGACCAGCGGGGTGAGGAAGGTCAGCAGGTTGCGGGCGTAAAGGGCCGAGGCGTCGACGGCGATGCGGCTCGGCAGATTGGCATGGCCGATGATCTTCACCCCGTTGTCGGTAAGGACCACCTGATTGAGTTCCGAGCCCTCGACGTTGCCGCCCTGCTCCACCGCCATGTCCAGGATCACCGCGCCCGGCTTCATGGAGGCCACCATTTCGCGCGTCACCAGAACCGGCGCCTTGCGGCCGGGAATCAGCGCGGTGGTGATGACGATGTCCTGCTTGCGGATGGTTTCGGCGACCAGCGCCGCCTGCTGGCGCTTGTAGTCGTCCGACATCTCCTTGGCGTAGCCGCCGGCGGTTTCCGCCTGCTTGAACTCCTCGTTCTCGACGGCGACGAAGGTGCCGCCCAGCGACTGGACCTGCTCCTTCACCGCCGGCCGCACGTCGGTGGCCGAGACGATGGCGCCCAGCCGCTTGGCAGTGGCGATGGCCTGCAGGCCGGCGACGCCGACACCCATGATGAAGGCGCGGGCCGGCGGCACGGTGCCGGCGGCGGTCATCATCATCGGGAAGGCGCGGCCGAACTCGAAAGCCGCCTCCAGCACCGCACGATAGCCGGCCAAGTTGGCCTGGCTCGACAGCACGTCCATGGACTGGGCGCGGGTGATGCGCGGCATGAATTCCATGGCCACGGTGTTCACCTTGGCGTCGGCATAGGCCTTCACCTGCTCGCGCGACTGGTAAGGCGACAGGATGCCGACCAGCAACGCGCCCGGCTTGAGCAGGGCCAACTCGTCCGGCCCACCGTCGGCCGGGGTCAACGGACGCTGGACCTTGAGCACCACGTCGGCCTGCCCCAGGGCGGCGGCATCGGGCGCGATGGTGGCACCGGCGTCGGCATAAGCCTGATCGGTGTAGGCCGCGGCCAGCCCGGCCCCGGTTTCGACCACCACGTCGACGCCGAGTCCCATGTATTTTTTTACAGTTTCCGGTGATGCGGCCACGCGGTGTTCATTCGGCCGCCGCTCTTTCGGTATGGCAATTATCATGTAGCTGATTTCCCCTGTCCTGGACTGTGCCGTGATAGTGTTTATTGAACATTTATATTGCGCACTTACAGGCAGCCCTTCACCGTATGTTATCCGGCCTAATCAGGCAATCGGACATAGAGTCACCGTTCACGCCGCCCAAACGGGGCGAAGGCATGAAAAAGCCGGCCGCCCACAGGAGCGACCGGTTCGTCAGGACGAGCCCGAAGCGTCTACCGCCTACTGGCCGGAGCCGCCCTGTTCACTGGAAAACGGCGTTTCCGGGCTTTCCATGGGTGCTGGCGGCGGCAGAGTGGCGCCCGCCCCTTCCCCGGCCGTCGTTCCCGGCATGGTGCCGGCTTGTGTTCCGGCGGCGGTCGCCATTTCCTGCCGCACGCCTTGCCGCACCTCGGCGAGAATCCGGGAACACTCGGTAAACTGGTTGTCGGCGCGGGCGTCGTTGGCGGCGAATAGTTGCCTTTCGAAGGTCAGGCGCCGTTCCGAATTGGGCACCTGTTTGACCATTGTCTGGACACGCACAAGGTCAGGGCCGGTGCAGGTGTTGGCGATCGGTATCCGCTCGCCTCGGGTGGTCGCGTCCTGGGCAGCCGCCACGCCGCCACTCAGGGCGAGGGTCCCGACGGCGACGGCCATCCACGTCCACGTCTGTCGCATCGTCGATCCTCCTGTCTGGATCGCCCGCGCGCCCGATGGCGCGCGCGCACCTTCAACAGGAAGAGGCCGAAGCCATTGCTCCGGCCCGCCCCTTCAGAACAACTCGACCGCGCCTTTCCGGCAATCCACCCGCCGGAGCGAGTTCGTGCCGTTGCTTTCGTGGCGCACGCCCTCCACGAAGCGGTGCTTGAGGTCGGCAAGCTGAAGGTGATCGGCGATCCGGGCAAGCCATGCCTCGTCGATCTCGCCGTGCCAGTTCACGTCGGGCAGAGTCTCGGAGGTGACACGCTGAAGCTGGGCGAGAGCCTCCTGCAGCGTACGGATGGTGGAAACCACATGTTCAAGGTACTGTTTCGAGCGATCCTGGAACTGCAAGTCGGTGACCAGCGACTTGACTGTTTCGGCAATGTCGGACGACGCCATCGCCGCCTCGTCCAGCACGGTCTGGACCTGCCGGTTCTGCCGGGCGATACCGTCCAGCAGGCGGTCGAGTCGGCCTTTGGCGGCGACGTGGGTGGTCAGGTCGGTCGAGGCCATGTCCCCCAGCATCGCCTGCCCCTGGCGCGCGCAGGCGGCGACGTTGCCGATCTGGCGACGCATCTCCTGCGCCATGGCGTTTGTGGTCTTGGACAGCTCACGCACTTCGGCGGCCACCACGGCGAAGGTCTTGCCGGCCTCGCCGGCGCGCTGCGCCTCAATGGTGGCGTTCAGCGCCAGCAGGTTGGTCTTGCGGTTGATCTCCTCGATCAGCAGCAGTTGCCGCTCGGCCTCCGCGACATGGTCGGCCATGCCGTCGAGTGTCGCCAGCAGGTTGCGCGAATTGCCGGAAACCGTGCTGAGCGTCGCCACCACCTCGTCCAGAATGCCGGCAAAGCGCGCGGTGATCTCGGCGACGGGCATGGTTTCGCCATCGACCTCCACCGCTCCGGCGACGTCCACCACCGCCTTCATCCGCTCCATCTGCCCTTCCGTCGATCGGGCGAGCGCCTGAACGTGACCGGAGATGCCGATGGCGCTGCTCTCGACGAGATCGGAGATGCCCATCACCTCCTCGCACAGAACGGTGAAGGATCGGCGTTCCAGCTCGGAAAGGCTGAGCCAGCGCCGGAACAGGTCGACATGGGCCGACGAGTGCGGCGTGTCGGTCGCCACTGCCGGCGCTGAAACCGGCTCCGCCGCCGGCGGTATCCAGGCGGCGGCGACGCGGGCGGCGGAACTGGCGTCGCGGCGGCCGGCTTGCCAATAGGCAACCCCGGCCACGCCCGCGGTCAGCAGCAACTCGAAAAGAATATCCAGCCCGACGCCGCCCACCGGGCGCAGCCACAGATCCAACGCCTGAAGACTTGTCACCGCCACCAGAATGGCTCCCCCACTGGCCCAAGGCAGGCTCCTCGGCAACATGGATGGCTGGTCCGCAAAGACGGCGCTGTCCGTTGACATGGTGGGCTCCTCTCGTGACGGTGCCGTCAATTCCTTAGTTTAATTATCAAACGGTACCAACGGCTACCGCGACATGAGGCAAATTACCCCATTCCCCGGCAGGAGGGAACTCCGGCCGGAAGGACCGCGGGCGGTTTCACGGCCGCCCGCGGGCACATCACTACTGGGCCAAAGCCTGGCCATGGCGCAAAAGGGTCGTCAGCTGGTCCAATGTCGCCTCGCACTGGACCGGCTGGTTGGCGACCATGGCGCCTTTCG
>DASPMK010000224.1:0-2358 GCA_035627075.1 Azospirillaceae bacterium | reverse complement strand
GCGCGCGGGCGATGCCGACGCGCTGCTTCTGGCCGCCCGACAGCTCTGCCGGGTAGCGGTCGCGCTTGTCGGCGAGGCCCACCAGTTCCAGGAGCGGCTCGACGCGCTTCCGGATGGCCGCCTTCGGCACTCCCGCCAGTTCCAGCGGCAGCGCCACGTTGTCGTGGACGGTGCGCGAGGACAACAGGTTGAAGTGCTGGAAGATCATGCCGATGCCGCGCCGGGCTTGACGCAGCCCCGGAGCGTCGAGCGCGGTGATGGCGACGCCATCGACGAGCACCGCGCCGCCGGTGGGCCGCTCCAGCCCGTTGACGATGCGGATAAGCGTGCTTTTGCCCGCCCCCGACCGGCCGATGATGCCGAAGATCTCGCCCCGCCCGATGGTGAGGTCGATGCCCGCCAGCGCATGGACCGGCGCCCCGCCGGCCCGCGCGCCGAACACCTTCTCGACGCCCTGGAACTGGATCATGATCGCCTTACCACGTCGGGACGATGGAGCCTTCGAAGCGGGTCTGGACAAACTGCTTCACCTCGGGTGAACGATAGATCTCGATGAAGCGGTTGATCCGGGCATCGGCCTCGCGACCCTTCCTGACCGCCCACACCAGATGCCACTTGGAACCCTCGTCCTCCAAAAGCAGCGCCTTCTTGGGATCGAGCTTGGCCAGCACCGCGTAGTTCAGCGTGATGACCGCGGCGGTCACGTCGTCCAGCGAACGCGGCAGTTGCGCGGCGTCCAGCTCGACGAACTTCAGCTTCTTCGGGTTCTCGGCGATGTCGGCGATGGAGGTCTTGATATCATCGCTCTTCAGCTTGATCAGACCGGCGTTCTGCAACAAGAACAGGGCGCGGGCGCCATTGGTCGGATCGTTGGGGATGGCGATGGTCGAACCTTCCTTGATCGCGGTCAGCGTCTCCGCCTTCGACGAGTAGACACCCATCGGCACGACGACGCTCTTGGCGACCGACACCAGATCATAGCCGCGCTGCTTGACCTGATTGTCCAGGTAGGGCTGATGCTGGAAATTGTTGGCGTCGATGTCGCCGCGCGCCAGCGCCTCGTTCGGCATGTTCCAGTCGGTGAACTCGATCACCTTGACCTCGATGCCTTCCTTGGCGGCGATCTTGCCGGCGAACTCCAAAATCTCGCCGTAGGGGCCGGCGGACACGCCGACCTTCAGCGGCTCCACCGCCTGAGCCTGGGTGGCGCTCAGGAACGCCGCCGCCACGATCGTCTTCAGCCACACCTTCATCTCGAAAACTCCCTTGCCGATGCTGTCCGGGCGATATTCCACACTTTTTGTGTGAGTAAATCATCATTCGCCCTACCACTAATGTGTGAAATCTAACAGGTTAAAACCCATTGTCAATGTGGAGAAAACTTGTCTAAGGTTCGAATGCTAACCACCCCGTTCCCGCTGAGGAGCATCTGAGAGGAACCATGAGCCACGCCATTACCTCCGTCGCCGTGCTGGGCAGCGGCACCATGGGGTCGGGCATCGCCGCCGCCAGCGCCGAAGCCGGCATCCGCGTCCTGCTGCTGGACGTGACGCAAGAGGCTGCCGAAAAGGGCCTGGGACGGGCACTGGCCGCCTTCGACAATGACGAGGCCAAGGCGGCGGCGAAGGCGCTGATCACCCTGGGCATGCTGGCCGACGACCTGCCCCGGATCGCCGGCTACGACTGGATCTGCGAAGCGGTGATCGAGGATCTGGCCACCAAGCGCGAGCTGTTCGCCCGGCTGGAGCCCCTTCGCCGCGAGGGTTCGGTGGTGTCGACCAACACCTCGGGCATCCCGCTTCGCGCCATCATCGAGGGTCAGCCGGAGCGCCTGCGCCGCGACATCGCGGTAACGCACTTCTTCAACCCGGTGCGGGTGATGCGTCTGCTGGAACTGGTGGCGGGGCCGGAAACCGATCCGGGGGCCATCACGGCGCTGGCCGATTTCGGCCGCGAGAAACTGAAGAAAGGCGTGGTCCACGCCAAGGACACGGTGAATTTCATCGGCAACCGCATCGGCTGCTTCTGGATGCTGTCGGGCCTGCATCTGGCCAAGCCGTATCTGGCCAACGGCCTTGATGCCGAGACGCTGGACGCGCTGATGACCGCCCCGGTGGGCCTGCCGTCCACCGGCCTTTACGGCCTGATCGACCTCATCGGCCTGGATGTGATGGATTTCGTCGGCAAAAATCTGGCGGTCAACCTGCCGGCCGGCGACCGGGGGCAGGCATTCACCCGCTTCCCCGGCGTCGAGCAGGCGATGCTGGAGCGCGGGCAGTTGGGCCGCAAGTCGGGCGGCGGCTTCTACCGTGTCACCAAGAACGCCGACGGCAGCCGTTCGAAGGAGACGTTCGATCT
>DASPMK010000223.1:0-6554 GCA_035627075.1 Azospirillaceae bacterium | reverse complement strand
AACCGGGTGGAACGCCTGTGGGGGCGGCTGAAGGAGTGGCGGGCGGTGGCGACCCGCTATGAGAAAACCGCCACCTCCTTCATGGGCGTCCTCTGCCTCGCGGCGGCGTTCGACTGGCTCAAGAGCTAACAGAACCTAATCCGGGGAAGGACGTCACGCCGTACTCCGGACGGAACCCCTATGACCAGGACGTGTGCGTGGCTTTCGGCGTGTTCAACGATAAGCCGGCGTTGGTGACGGTCACAACAGGGGGAAGGGCAATCAACGCAGATCGGTTGTCTGGAATCGCTCACCAGCTTGTCATCCTGACCGGCGGAGCAACGCTTGGGATCGTTGCCGAAGATGGGGGTGACATCCGGAGCATGAAAGGAACCTGGGCGGTACCAGCCGAGGCGCTGAGAGATGCGTGTCCACTGACGCCCGGCCATATCGGGGTCTACGCTACCGTCGAGGTGGGAAATCCAAACAGTCCGCCGCCTGCCGCTCAGGGCATCCGGTTTTAAGCCAAAAAAGGCGGCAAGAAGCTATGGCGACGTTCGCGTCCGAGACGCCACCTCAGCCAGAGCCCAAGAAGGCGTAAACGGACGCCCAAGCAATATGGACATGCTGATTTCGCGTCGGCAGCTTTTCGGCGTCTCACCCTGTCGGCAGCCCCGGTTGTCGCCGAATGGCCTGCAGATCGCCTACATTGCGCCGGTCGAGGGCGTGCCGAACATCTGGGTGGCTCCGGTGGCCGATTTGGCGGCGGCCCGGCCGCTGACGCGGCAGTCCGGGCGCGGGATCGCCGGCCTGTATTCCTGGGCCGCCGGTGGGCAGTATCTGCTCGCGCGCGTCGAGCCGGAAGCGCCGGAAATCGCGCAGGTGCTAGCGATCCGGGTGGCCGATGGCCGCGAAAGGGCGCTCACGCCGCGGGGGGCGAACGGCGAGGTGGTCGGCGAGACGAACGCGCGGTATCCGTACAGCGTCACGGTCCGCTATACCGCCATCGGGGAATCGGTGGCAGGGATCTCGGCCTTCGCGCCGTTCAGCGGGGGCACATGGCGCGTGGACCTGCGCCCTGACGGCGTCGAGAGGCGTGAGGCCGAGCGGCTCGATGTCGATGACGACTTCAGTCGGGTGCTGCTGGGGCCGGATGCGGAACCGCTCCTGGCGACACGGTGGCGGGTCGATGGCGGCATCGAGGTGTTGCGCGCCGATGATGTCGGTGCCGGCGGGAAGCAATGGACGATCATCGACACCGTCGCACCGCACGACGCGCCCGGCTTTCAGGTGGTATCCCTGCATGCCGATGGACGGCGCTATTATCGGCTCAATGCGCGGGGACGGCAGACCGCGGCGTTGGAGTTGGTCGAGTTGAAGACGGGCGTGGCTACGGAAGTGGCGGCGGACCCGCGCGTCGATCTGGGGGATGCGTGGGGAAACCGGCCGTTCCTTTGGCGCGATCAGGGCGAGATCGTGGGATGGCGGGTCGAGGACGGGATACCGGCGTGGCGATTTTGCAATCCGGGATGGGCGGATGCCTACGCGTCAATGTGCCGTCAGTTGGGCGGCATCGTCGATCCACTGGGGTGCGACCGGAGCGGGCGGTGGTGGCTTGTCGCCGCGAGCGGCGACACGGTGCCGCCGACGTGCCACCTTTATGACCGCGATATCGGCACCCTGATCAATGTGTTCCAGGCGCGGCCGGAACTAGCGGGGAGGAGGTTACGGCCGACCACGCCGGTGACGATCCCGGCACGGGACGGCGTCGACCTGCCCGGCTACCTGACGGTGCCGGTCAGGGGAGCGGGGCCTTGGCCGATGGTGATCGACGTGCACGGCGGGTTGGCCCATCGGACGTATTGGGGGTTCGACGCGCGCACGCAATGGCTGGCCGATCGTGGTTACGCCGTGCTCAAGCCCAACGCTCGGGGCTCCGGCGGCTACGGCCCCGCCTTCGAGAACGCCGGCGCCGGCGAGTGGGGACGCCGGGTGCCGGAGGACATCATCGATTGCGTGGACTGGGCGGTGGCGCAGGGTGTCGCCGAGCCCCAGCACGTCGGCCTCATGGGCGGAAGCGCCGGTGGGTACGTCACGTTGCAGGCGTTGGCGATGGCACCGGAGCGGTTTGCCTGCGGCGTGGCGATCTGCGCGGCGAGCGATATGGAGCAGTGGCTGTCGCAGACGCCGGTCGTCGGCGGGATTCAAGGGTACTTCCGGCGAAGACTGGCGCGAGTAGGCGTGGTCGCCGACGACGTGCCGCTGAGGCATCCCGAGCGGCTGGTCAAGCCGTTGCTGCTGATCCACGGACGGCAGGATCCGAGAGTTCCAGTCGAGCACACGGAACGGTTGGCGGCGGCGTTGGCCGCGCTGGACCGTCCGGTATCGTCCCTGCTTGTTGGACGGCGAAGGACATGGGTTCGCGCTGGAAGACAACATCCTGCTGGAGACGGCGGCAATCGAGCACTTCCTGGCGCGACACCTTGGCGGGCTCGCTGAACCGGGTGAAGCGGAAGGTCGCTGAGATCCTTGGGGAAGAGGTGGAAGGCGAAACGGCCGGACGGATGGGACCGGCCGTACCGATTGAACAGGCGGACAACCTCCTCAAAAAAAGGCCCGGCGATTCCAGACGGAATAGCCGGGCTCTTGCCTCTAACAGGCCGCGGAAAAAGTAGCGGATGCGGTGCTCAGCGATCCGCTACTTTTTCCGCGGCCTGTTAGAGCTTCCGGGAGAGGTTCAACCGGTTGACGGTGCTGGTGGCCAGGCAACATGCCCAGTACCGCCGCCACCTCTTCCAGTGTCTCCCGAAACGTCCAGTCGTTCACCCACATCAGCAGGTCAAACCCGTCGGGGAAGCCGAGCTTGCCCGTGCGGGGATTGGTGCAGGAGTTGCAGATGCCGCCGCCGGTGAGCGCGGCGTTGCGAAAGAACCGGAAGCCGTCCTTACCGCCGTGTTTCGGGCAACCGATGCGGGTGGCACCGGGTCGTTTCATAGCGGGTTTAAGCGCGGGCGCAAGCTGGGCGATGATCGTCAACGTGCAGAACAAGGTGGCCAAGGCGGTCGAGTGCTTGAGCAAGGACCGCGATGCTCTGCTGGCCTTCTATCGCTTCCCTGTTGAGCATTAGGACCACGCCCGGACCACCAATCCGATCGAGAGCGTGTTCACCACCGTCCGGCACCGCACGGTGCGGACCAAGGGAGTCGGAGCCCATCACTTCTCCCGTGTGCGAACATTCGCACCTTATACTATACCGTTTCCATTCTCATTAAATTGGTCAACTCATTGCAGTAGAGGCGGAAGCGCAAAGACCTTGAACGCATAATCTGCGAACAACAATCAGCGCTATGCGCTTCTTTTCGCCGAAGCGCGCAGGCCCAGCAAAATCTCCGAGGCATCCGCCTTGGCCAGCCGGCTGCGGCTGAAAAAGTACTGCCGCCCGGAGTCCACCGTCGGCCCCGTCACGGCGGCGATGCCGTGCTCTTGAAGGACGGCGACAAGATGCCGGGAGGAGGTGCCATACTGGACGGCCAGTTCGGCGGCCGGAACGTAGCTCGCCACGAACTCCGGGATCGCGTCGAGCGGCACGCGCCGGCTGGTCTTGCCGTTCTCGGTCACTGACACGGTGCGCAGCAGCCCCTGGCGGACAAGGTGATAGGCGACCTGCCCCTTGAGGCCCAGTTGCGCCCCCGCCTCTTCCACCGACACCGTCCAGTCGGTGTAAGCCCGGCCGCCGCCCAGGAAGGCGAGCACGGCGTCGGCATCGAAATAGCACCGCTCCACCCCGCTGGTGCGGGGATCGGCGCCGGCGACCCGCAGACTCCCGCCGGTGATCGCCCGGACCAGATCGGTGACACTGCGGCCGCGATAGGTCGCGGCTCGGAGCGCCTTCCGAAACCCGATGTGTTCCGGTCCGGGCACCGTCTCGGGAGCCCCAAGCAGGAGCGAGTCGAGAACCTGCCGGATATCGGCCCGGCGGAACAGCCACAGGGCATGCCCGTCCACCCCCGGCCCCCTCACCGCCTTCACGAGGCCCACACGCACGAGATCCAGGAAGGGCGCCTTCGACAGGCCGAGCAGCCGGCGCGCCTCAGGCGCCCCGATCAGCTGGTCGCGCTCGACCCGGTACCGCTCCAGTTCCTCCCGATCGACGAGGGTCAGCGTCCGTTTTCCCATTTGCCGGGTGGTAACCGCCAGCATGCCCGCCTGAACTTCCCGTTCCAAGGCGAGGGGATGCATCCCGATCAGGCGGGCCGCTTGCGCCAAGGGAACATGGCGCAGCCCCTCCTCCAGGGTCGTGGTGAGCCGGCGGTTCTTGGCGCCGAGGAAACCGCCCGTCCAATGCTGGTGAAGGTACGCCTCGAAGGCCTCGCGAATCACCTGCAGGCTCCCCGCCGCCATGAACCGGCGGCTGTACAAGGCCGCGTAGAAGGAGCGGAACTCCGCCTGGAAACCGGTGCGCGTGACCTCTTCCCCGCCATGACGGCGGATATCGTCCAGCACGGCGAAGAAGCCTTTCGGCCACTCCGCCAGGATGGCGGCAACCCGCTGGAACACGTCGATGCCGGCGTCGCCCATCAGATGGGCCATCGCGTGGCGGCCCGCCCCACGGCCGTTGCCGGAGACGTAGGCCCCAAGGAAAAGCGCATGGTCCACCAGGTCGCCGAGGCCGAGATCGGCGAACGGGGGCGGCAGGGGCGTCTGGAGGCTCGGGACGCTCCAGTTGCCCGCCTTTTCCATCAGGGCCTGGGACAGCGCCAGCGAGGCCGGGTCCGCCGGGATCCCGGCACTGTGCCGCAAGTCATGGCCGCAGGGGCAGCGGAACAGCTCCTCGCGGCTCCAGAGCACCGGCCGCTCGCAGGCCGGGCAGCGTTCTTGAAGGGTGATCCCATGCCGGGGGCACGCGGTCACCGGCTTCAAATTCCACGCCAGCCGAAAGAAGCCTTCCTCCTCCAGGCATCGGGGACAGTGGCGGCTTCGATTGACGGCGACGACGCTGCGATGAACCAGGTCGCTGCCGAATCGCACGCGCCCCGGTCCCGCGCCGCTGGGCGCCGGGGCGCAACGCATGCTTTCCAGGGTCGCCTCGTCGAGCGCTAGCGCATCCGCCAGGCGCTTGAGGCCGGTGGCGGTGGCCACCGCGAAGGCGGAACACCCGAAGGCCCGCAGCAGCCAGTAGGGCCCCGGACAGCCGTTGGCTTCCGTGGTCCGCAGCAGGAACCCCATGAACCCCTCGCCGTCGCGGGGGCGGGGGGTGCGTACGAGCAGCCGGACCTCGTCGAGGGGCATGACGTCCTCACACGTGCAAGCTGTCGCTCAGCCGGGGTTTCCGGCGGACCGGCTTCTGGATCGACGCCGCCGTGTCGGGCAGCTCCCCCATCGGCGCAGGCGCGATGACGCTGCCGTCCCAGCCGTCCAGGAAGGGGTTGGGCCGGTTGTCGTCGGGGAACACCCGCTCCTCGAAGGCGCGCGCCAGATGGCGGCGTTCGACGCAGGCGGCCTTTTCGCGGCAGGCCTGATGCGCCGCCGCCCGGATCAGCTTCATGGTGATGGCGATCAGGCCGCGCGACGCGGCATGGAAGCGGTCGGCCATTTCGGCGAAGCCGCTGGGCCGCTCCATCTGCAGGGCGAGATCAACGGCCTCGAGTATCCGGCGGAACTCCTCCCGTGAGGCGTCGTCGCCCCAGCCGAACGGCTGGAGATGAAGCTGATGACTGAACCGGCGGCGCAGCTGTTCATTGGCGACGAGGACGCGCCGGGCATGCGGCAGGCCGATGAGGACGACCGGCACGGCGGTTTCGGAGATCAGGTTCTTGAGCCAATCGGACACGTCGAGGATGACGCGATCGCTGTCCCGCTCGATGAAGTGCTGGAACTCGTCGAGGATGATCAGCTCGACGCGGCATTCCTTGAGCAGACGGCGCAACCGCCGCGTTTTCTGGAGCAGCGTTCCACGGTCCGCGAAGGGATCTTCCAGGCGGTCGAGCAGGCTCGTCGCCATATTCTTCATGGTTGCAGGAACAGGTATAGTTGCACTGAGAACGGGTACCTGTAGCCCCTCGCCGGTCCTCTGCAACGGGTTATGGGCCAGATACCGGCGCATAAGCGTCGACTTGCCGACCCCCGATGGCCCGAGGACGAGCATGCATTCCGGCTCGGCGGAATAGCCGAAGGAAGCCCGGCATTCGTCGAACCGGCGATAGGCCGCCCGGAAGCGCTTATGTTCGACAAAGATTTCCTCGATGCGGGCGTGCTGGCTCGCGGATAGGTCGAGATGCGCGGTCATGGATTGGCTCGCTCCGCCTTGGTTACTCGGGACATGTCGAACGTGACGGCGATGCGGTCGTCCTCATCGTCGAACCAGTTGCGGCCGATCTCTTCGGCCGGCGAAGGAGGCGGCGGCGGCGGGATTGGAGCATCGGCCTTCGACCGGCGCCTCGTCGGAACCTCCGCTTCGGCGGCGGCAGCTTTCCGCTTGCCGCCGGCCTCCAGGAACCGGCCAGACTTGACTAGGCCGCCCTTCTTGCGGGAATTGGCGATGCCCTCGTGGATCATGGCGTGGAGCCGCTCCTTCT
>DASPMK010000222.1:0-2797 GCA_035627075.1 Azospirillaceae bacterium | reverse complement strand
GTCGATAAGTTCCGCACCCTGGGCTACGAACCGGAGGGCTACACCCTCTACACCTACGCCACGGTGCAGATTTACGCCGACGCCGTGGCCAAGCTGAAGACTACCGACGTCGCCAAAGTCGCCGATCATCTGAAGAAGAATCAGTTCGATACCGTCATCGGCAAGATCTCCTTCGACCAGAAGGGCGACGTAACCACCCCTGCCTATGTCTGGTACGAGTGGCACGATGGCAAGTATGCCGAGGTGCCGCGCTCCTAAGCGCCCCATCGCCAAGGAAGCGCTTTTCCCAAAAGAGCCCGGCGGCCTTTCGTCGGGCTCTTTTGGGCCGAGTAGCAGCGGACTGAGTTTCCCCCGGCGGAGTGGACACCGGGTTATGCGGCCTGTTGTTCGGCCTGCTCGGGGGGTGTGTAGCCGAGCGCCGAATGGAGGCATTGGCGATTGTAGTAGCCTTCCATGTAGCCGAACAGGTCCCACTTGGCGTCATCGCGCGTCGCATAGCGCTGATGGCGAACGAGTTCCGACTTCAGGCTTCCGAAGAGAGGGTGTCACGGCGTAACGATGCATCCCATATAATTAGCTTTTCCGACGAGGACGGGCCGATTTGAGTGAGCAACCGTATTGCCCGCGTTGCGGCAGCGTGCGGGTGGTAAAATCAGGACACGCCCGAGGCACGCAGCGTTGGCTGTGTCGCCGGTGTGGGTATCAGTTCACGCAGACGCCGGCGGGGCCGCCAGACGCGCCTGTGCCGGAGCCGACGAAGCAAGCGGCGGTGATGCTGTATGGCTACGGGTTGTCCTTGCACGCCGTTGGCAAACTTCCGGGCACGACCGGGCCGTCGGTGCTGCGCTGGGTCTGCCGCCGAGCGCGAGGGCGGGCGCTTGATCGACGGGGAATGCGGCAACCGCGACGAGGCCACCTTCCGGCATCTGTACGAGCGCCTGGAGCGCTGGGGCGCGCGCCTGTTCTGCACCGATCAGTTCGCCGTCTACGAGACGGTCCTGCCGGTCGGGCAGCCTTATCAGGGCAAGGATCAAAGCGTCGCGCTGGAGCGCAACAACGGTCGTCACCGGCATTGGGTGGGGGCTTGCCGCCGCAAATCGATCATCGTCTCCAAGAGCAAGGCCATGGTGAAACGCCGCATGGCTCTCTTTGCCCATCTCCACGTCAACCGGGAAGCGCCGCCGTAACGTACAGGAGAGCCGGGGCTGCTGAAGGCCGCACCGAGGCGAGCGAAGAAGGCCGTGGCACAGGACCGGCGGCTGGTGGAACTGGCCGCCACGATCTACAATGCCAGCCCCGAGGACGGCAAGCCAACCCTGGCGAAGATCGGCCGGCAGTTGGAGCGCCGGGGGTGCGGACGGCCACAGGGGCCAAGACCTGGGCGACCAGCAGCGTCAAGGCGCTGCTGGAACGGGCGAAGGAACGAGGGTTGGTGAAGGAGGCGGAGGAGGCATGAACGATAAGGGCGACGCCTTCGGCTCCGACGCGCGCGACAGCGCCGTGTCGGCCAGGATCGGCAAGATGCTTTCGAACGTCTCGAGCCCCTTCGCGGATGAAGCCGCCATGATCCGCCGGGCGATCGAGGGCTTCAACGCCGATGCCGCATTGACCATACCCGGCGGATCGTTCCTCGATATCGTCGTCGATGGCCGTGGGCACGAGAAGTCGGTCACCGCATCGAATGGCGTCACAACGTTGATGTTCATCGAGCGTGGCGACGACCGGTCGGCATCGATTACCAGCAATGGCCGCTCCACCGCGGCGGATGTCAGGACGGGCGCCGATGTCATCGACTTCTTCCTCCTCGAGCTGATGCGGATGAGCGGATGAGGAGGGCGAAGGGGCCGGAGGTAGGAAGGTTCGGACTTTTGCCGCTTCGGATGCGGAACAGAACCGTTGCACCGGCCCCGGCGTGCCGCCGGAAATGCGATGCCGACACAGGGAAACCGTTATGGCCGACAGCCGCCAAGCCCGTTCCGCTTTCGCCCGTCTCCACCAGGGCGGCTGCTTCGTCATTCCCAACCCGTGGGACGTTGGAACCGCATTGACGCTCAAGCATCTGGGGTTTCCCGCGCTGGCCACGACCTCGGCGGGGTTCGCCTTCTCGCACGGGCTTTCCGACACCGACTGGGCGGTGCCGCGCGATAGCATGCTGGCCCACATCGCCGAAATTATCGCGGCAACCGACCTGCCGGTGAACGCCGATTTCGAGTCCGGCTATGCCCACGATTGTGAGGGGCTGATCCGGAACGTGCGGCTGTGCGCCGACACTGGGGTAGCCGGTCTGTCCATTGAGGACGCCACGGGCGACCCGGGAAAGCCGCTTTACGACTTCGGCCATGCGGTCGAGCGGGTGGCCGCTGCCGCGGAGGCGCTGAAGGGGACGGGCGTGCTTTTGACCGCACGTTGCGAAGCCCTGCTGGTGGGCGACCCGGCGGCGGAGGAAGAGGCGTTGCGCCGGTTGGCCGCCTTTGCCGCGGCCGGGGCGGACGTGCTCTACGCGCCGGGATTGCGCTCTCCGGGCATCATCAGGGCAGCGGTCGAGCTTGTGGCGCCGAAGCCGGTCAACCTGCTGGTCGCGGCGCCGATTGGGCTGTCGGTGCCGCAGATCGCCGAACTGGGGGTGCGGCGCATCAGCTTGGGCAGCGCGCTCAACCGCGCCGCCTGGGGTGGCTTTCTGCGTGCGGCGCGGGCGCTGGCCGAACAGGGAAGCTTCGACGCGCTGGCCGAGGCCGAACCGTTCAACGCGATCAACGGGTTCTTCCGGGAGTGCGGGAGCCAACGAGTTGACGGTGCC
>DASPMK010000221.1:0-6781 GCA_035627075.1 Azospirillaceae bacterium | reverse complement strand
TGCCGCCGTTGCCGCCGTTGCCGCCGGAGTTGACGACCGTGATCGAGCTCCGAAGATCATTGATCGTAATCTGGACCGTCGGGCCGTCGGAGCCGTTGGTTCCGTTGAGGCCGCGCACACCGTCGCCTCCCCCTTGGCCGGGCTGGCCGGGAGTGGCCGGGACATCCGATCCCGAACAGTTGGCGACCGCTTTGGCGCCGTTCGCTCCGGCGACGCCCGTGTACCCTACGGCTCCGGCGTTGCCGGGAGTGCCGTTGACGCCGTGGACGACGAAGTCGGCGACTGCGCCACCGCCGCCCGAGCCCTTGACCACCACTTCGGCCTGGAAATGGCAGGGAACGCTGATATCGATGTAACCGCCATCCTCGATGGTCACCGTGCCGTAGGCCGTGACCACCCGGCCGCTGTCGATGATCAGCGGATTGGTCGCGGTGACGATGATGTCCGGCGCGACCATCGCGTCGAAGACGAACGGACGCAGCCGCCGGGACAGTTCGGCGCGGATCGCCGGATCGCTGATGGGAGCGCTGCCGAACACATGCTCCTGCGCGGCGCGGCGCATTTCGTCAGCGCTCAGGCTTTCGACCGACCGCCCGTCGACGATGGAAGACCGGAGATTTGCGGCCGGGGCGCTCTGGAACGCCTCGGCGAATTCCTCAAGCGAATTGACATGCACGGTCCGCCACAACGGTCGATTGTGCATGGAGTAATCGATGCCGATAGCATTCAGCCGTTTGTTCCAGCGCGCCTTGCTGTTAGAAGACAGTTCCGAGAACTTTGCCATTTTTAATCTCCAGGTTGCGATTGTATGGGTATTTACCGCTCTAAACTGCAGCATCGAAGGCCGTGAAGCCGTTCCGTGCTGCCCACCACTCGAGCATCTTTGGAGTGCGCACCCAAAACGGCACCGCAACTCCGCCTGATTTGATCGCGTCTATCGCGCATGACGTGCAATTATGACCTGTTACATACCCATAGTTGAGTCCGCCGCGGCCTTGCGCCCATTGCCGTTCGATCTTTTCAACGATGGATGCCGCGTTCGCCGCCGGAAGTTCGGCAGACCAGCCGGAGTGAAGTTGCTGCGGCATGATGGCGATGATGCCGCCGTGCGTTTTGTCGCCGGTCATGTGAGCGGTCTTGATCTTCGGCGACGCGCCGTCGGCGATGGCTTCGTAGCGGGCGTGGCCGAATCCGCCGTTGTTCCTCGCCGGGCGGTCGATCTTGATCCTCACCCGACCACCGCTTTGCGACGGGTTGAGCAGCATCTTGTTCTTGACCCAGGTCCAACGACCGGCCAGGCCGGACGCACTACCCATGAGGGCGCCCAAGCCAACCGACAAGAAGACGTTGTCGAAGAATTTGCCTTTCTCCATCACGTTGCTGACGCCGTTGGTGACCAACCCGTCGATGGCGCCGATCGCGGTATCGACCAAGATGCCGGCTCCAGCCGAGAACCCGCCGACGGCCACCCCGGCCCCGCCGGTGATCGCGCCGAACACGGCCCCGATGCCTACCATCGCGCCCCAACCGCTCCACTTGAAGTTGTTGGTATGAGTGGCGCCGTATACCGTGCTGGCGATGCCCGCGCCGATGAGGGCCGAGGTCGCGGCCCCGGCGACCATGGCCGACAGCGAGAAGCCGCCCGCGGCAACCGCCGCGCCGAGCGCCGTCCCGGTACCGAAAGTGGCGATGGTGAGGGCGACCCCGGCCACGACCGCCAGCACGCCCAGGCCGATGGCGAGGATCGATCCCCAGGAGAACCGCCCCGACGGATCGATCATGCCGACCGGGTCGTTGCCGCCGTACAAGTATGGGCTGGCGAACTGGCGGGCCGGGTCGATTTGGTAGAACCGCCCCAGGCGAGGGTCGTAGATGCGCGCGGGGAACAGGTAGCAGCCGGTAGCCGGGTCCAGGATCTGGCCGGCGAAGCGGCGGTTGGTCACCTCCGGCACGCCGTCGGCGATCCAGTCTGACCCCAGGGGGCTGCCGAACGGCGTGTAGTTGAACGCTGCCACCAACGCGCCCTCCTCGGCGATGCCACGCACCGAGCCGACATGGTCGCGGATCGGCACGAAGGTTCGCCCGTCGCGAAGGATGGCGACCGTGCCCGACGGACCCGGGACCAGATAGCTGACCGATGAAGAGCCGCCGACGTCCTTTACCTGTTCGATCAGCGTCCGGCCCAGACCGTCGAGGAAGGCCATGCGCACCTGCTGCCGGGTGACATGCACCACCGGCTGGTCGGAACCGTCGTACTGGATGCGCGTCTCGTCACCCGAGGCGAGGCCGATCGACAGCGCCAACCGCGACACCCGGTCGTACTTGAGCGAGGTGATCGTCGAGGCCGGGGCCGCCGACACGTCGCCCATCGGATCATAGCGGAACGGCGCATCCCCCGCGGTCAGCACGCGGTCGCTGCCGGTCGCGTACCGGAAGGGGAGATCGACCTCGCCGACGCTGCCGTCGAGACGGTTGCCGCTCGGGTCATAGGACAGTGGCCGGGTCGTGCCGAGCCCGTACTGGCGGCCAGCCGAGTTCTCGGCCACCGTCAGCCTGCCCAGCCCGTCGTAATCGAACCTGTACGAGCTGGAAGCGATGAAGGATGGCTGCGACAGGCCGGGGAACGAGCTGTCCGACCGGGCGATCTTGCCCGTGTACCAGCCCTCGTCGCCGTACCCGTTTTCGGTATAGGCGAGATCTTCCCGGAACAACCGGCTGGATTGGCTCTTCACCCAACCGGTCGGCATGAAGGTCCGCTCGGTGGCAAGCTCGCACGCGGTATCGGGCCAAACCCGTTCGCCGTGCAACAAGCCGTCGGCGTTGTACGCATAGGCGGCCAGCGCTTGCGGGGCGGTGTCCGCCTTGTCCCTGGTCGCGATCGACGTTACCCGCCCGCCGCCGTCATAAGTGTACAGCACGCGCGGCCCGTCGCCGGTCCCGGCATAGTCGATGGTGAGGCAATTCCCGCCGGCGTCGTAGGTATAGGCGGTGGTGATCGTGGCATTACCCGCGGCGTAACGGTCGCGGCGGCGGATCACGCGTCCCGACACGTCGTAGAAGAAGTCCGTTGCCACATCCTCGCGATCGGGCACCTGTCCGTCGTTGGTGACGATGCGGGTGAGCCGGCCGGCGGCGGCCGGGTCGCGGCCGTCGCCGTCGTACCGGCGTCGCACCCGCCAGTTGCCGGGCACCGGCAGCCAGTCGAGGTCATCGGCCCCGGCTTCGAGCTGGTCGCGGTTCCACGCGATGTCGCAGCTCCCCTCCTCCATCGGGCGGCCGAGCGCGTCATAGATCCAGTAGAGGATATAGCCGGCCGCGGCGCCGGCCGCGTCCTGGGCGAACCGCTTGCGTCCGGCGCGGTCGTAGACGAAGAGCTGCGGCCCATCGGCGTCCGGCTCGTCCAGCCGGACCATCCGATGAAGCCCGTCGTAGGTGCGCAAAACGACGAACCGCTCGTTTCCCGGCACCGTCTTGTCGAAATAGTTGGGCAGCTCGGTGCGCACCGGCCGTCCCGCGCCGTCGTAGTAGGTGCGGGTCAGGGCGTAGTTTCCAGGGCCGCCGGTCGGGTCGCCGATGATGCTGGCGACGGTGTTGCCGGCCAGGTCGAGGACATCGGCATGCCGCACGTCGTCGGCATCCCGATACCCGGTGACGACGTACCGTCCGGCGGGAAGGTCGTCCAGCGAGCCATCGTGAACGAGCGCGCCGTGGATCGACCGGGTGGTGTGGCCGTTGTGGTCGTCGCCGTCGGACGTGCCGGCGACGATGGCGAACGCCTTGCCGGGGCCGCCTTCTTCCAACGCCCGCTGGAGTGGCGTGTCCTCCAGCACCTGACGGCCGTAGGGATAGCCCTGGTCTTCGGGGTGGGCGTCGGCCACCTCCCCGGTCATCACGCCGGTTTCCCAGTCGAGCGACGCCACGAACCGCGGCCGATAGCCAAACAGAGCGTCGGCAAAGGTTGCCGCCTTGGTCTTGACTACCGGGCGCGACAGGGTGTCGCGAACCGGCTGGTCCACCGCCAGCGTCGCGTCGTTCATCGCCTGGTTCTGCAAGAGGGCGCCGACGTTATCGTTGTACTGGATCGATACGCCAGCGGTGTGGAAGGTGGCGATGAACTCGACCGTCAACGGACCGCCGGTGAACAGCGTGGGCGCCCCCGCGACGGGCGCGTCGAACCGATGGCCCAAGGCGTATTGGCCGTCGAGCCAGACCATGATCTTGCGATCACGGACCGTCACGATCCAGTCGCGGCTCATCGACGATTGCGCGAAGCTGGCGACGGACCGGCCCGTCCGCAGGTCGACCATCGACCAGACGCCGTCGGCATGGCGCAGTTCCACGGCGGAGCCGATCCTCACGCCGAGCGCCGCAGTCGGTTCCGTCCCGTCGGCCAACCTGATCCGCAGGCCGGAATCGGCCGCCGTGGGGGCGTCGGTCAGGGTCAGCGTCGCCGACCCGTTGCTTGCGTGAACCAGCCGACGATCGGCCAGCGCCCAGTCCCCGGTCGCCGACCAGCGGCGTGTCCAGCAATCACCGTGATGGAAGTCGTCCCAGGTGCCGCCGCCCTGCACGGCGATCCCGAACACCGCGTTGGGGTCGGTGGGATCGAAATCCTTACGCCGGTTGCGCCATTGATATTCGGTCACCACTGCCGTCGGCGCCCCGCCGGCGCCGACCTGGACTGCGGGCCGGAAGTAGCTGTCCCAGGCCGTGCGCCGGATGTTGCCGGCGTTGTCCATGTCGGCGACCGTGTTGCCGCTGAAGGTGTCGTAGACGACGGCCTTGCCACCGCCCAGGAGCGGGACGAAGAAGATGTCGTCCAGCAGCAGGGCGGATCCCGCCGCTTGGTTGAAGAAAGCGAAGGTAATGGCCCCGATGCCTTGGCCGCCGTAGGCCGCCGGGTCCAGAAGGAACCAGAACTGCCGCCATTCGCCCTGCGTGGACGCGATCGGCAGGGTCGTGCGGACCGCCCCGCCGCCCTGTCCTGCGGGCGGCGTAACCGTCAGGTCGATACCCGCGGCGGTGGCTCCGTCGTATCTGGCCCAGAAGCTGAGGACATAGGACTGGTCGGTACGGGCCGGCGTAAAGCTGGCGGTGATCCCGCGCTTGTCGCCGGGGGAGCCGACAATCCGCACGCAGCGGTCGCCGGTGAACGCCTCCTCGCTCCATATCAGGGATTCGAGGGAGACGGCAGACGGATATCCGCTCCATGGGTCCGACGCTTCGTAAGATTCAAACCCCTGGTAGCAGGCTTCGGATGCCGCCGCCGGGAAGGTGCCGATGCCGCGACCGCCCGACCGGTCGTACAGCATGGTCGAATACTTGCCGTCGACATCGATGGCCTGCGTCGGAAGGCCGCGCGCATTGACCGTGGCGATCTTCTCGATCCGTAGCCACCCTTTTGGCGGCTCGCCGTCAGCCGACCAGCTCTTGAAGTCAAAGACCTCAGTTCCCGGCAGGCCGGTCCAGCGGTATTTCTTCTCCTTCGCCCAGGTCGGCACCGTACCCGAGGTCCAGGCCCGATAGGTCGTGACGTCGATGCTGTCAACCGTGGTCAGGCCTTGCGGATCGCGGCTGACCTGCCGGCTTTCCGCGATGGCGGCCAATTGGTTGGCGGTCGCCATGTTTGGATAGAATTCCCAGGCGTAGCGCGACCGTCGCTCCAGAACCGTCTCTTGTCCGCGGGCGTCGAGGTTGATCGAACGATTGACGCAGATCTGCCCTTTGGCATTGTACTCGTTCTCGACGGCACTGGTGATGAAGCCGTTTGCCGACAGGCTCCGGCCATCCCACAGGACCGGGAAGCTTCGAGGGGCTGCCGGATCTTCGATTACCCAGGCGACTCCGGGCCGGCTGACGCCCACACGGGCGTTCGGGCCGAGCGCCAGCCCCTTGGCGGCGAAGGCAGACGCCAGAGCGGGCGACAGCTTGGCGGCGTCGAGGGTGCTCCTGAGCGCCGGATCGAGGTCGAACAGGTGGGCGCGAGCTTGGTCCTCCTTGCGGCGCAGGCGTACATAGGCCCCGAAAAGCATCTTGCCGTCGGGGTTCCGGTTCCACACATACTGCGAAGCCGTGGAGGTGGAGATCGGCTGGTCGGCGGGGTCCAGGGTGACCGTTCGGTAAATCTGCCCGTTCACCATGGAGAAGAAGTCGCGCACGTTGGTGAACGCGTCGTCGAGTGGATAGTGGGTGCCCGGGGCGTCCGGCCTTAGGCCGTTGAAGAAATAGGTTTCGGTTGCTCCTGGTCCGGTTTTGTCGCGGACCTTTGCGAACTGCGCCACCGTGCCCGTGCCGTCGCAGCACGCTCCGGTCTGGTCGTAGGTGTAGGTGGTGGTGACAGTGTTGTAGCCATCGTCGATGTCGAGCGCGGAGACCACCGGCAGAGTATTGACCTCGCGGGCGCTCTGCTCCAGCACCCGGTACAAGATCAGTCGTGTCGCCTTGGCGAGGCTGTCGGACGTGTAGGTGAACAGCCAGTTCGGTCCGGCCAGCGTATTGCCGCCGTCGGCGTCGCTCATCGCGATCTGCTCGCCGCTGGGCAGGCTTTCCGGGTCGCCCCAGACGCCGCCGTCCTTGAGAAACAGGACGCAGGTCTGCTTCATGCCGCGCTTTTGATAAGCGATGTAGTTGGGCGCCCGGTTGACCACCGTGGACAGATCGGCGTCGTTGGGAAGACGATAGACCTTGACCCAGTTTCGACGCGGATCGCACCAGAACAAATCTGCGCCCACCAGACAATAATCACCGGAAATCGTCGGCTGAAGCCCGCCGGCAGTTGTTG
>DASPMK010000220.1:0-4220 GCA_035627075.1 Azospirillaceae bacterium | reverse complement strand
TGCAGCTCGGGCGTGTGGTCGAACTTGCCGCGGTAATAGAGGCCGCGGGTCCAGGCATAGATCGATGCGATCGGGTTGGTCGACGTCTCCTTGCCCTTCTGGTGCTCGCGGAAGTGCCGCGTGACGGTGCCGTGCGCGGCTTCCGCTTCGACGATCTTGCCGTCGGGCGTCATCAGCACCGAAGTCATGAGGCCGAGCGAGCCGAAACCCTGCGCGACGGTGTCGGACTGCACGTCGCCGTCGTAGTTCTTGCAGGCCCAAACGAAGCCGCCGTCCCACTTCAGCGCCGAGGCGACCATGTCGTCGATCAGGCGATGCTCGTAGACGATCTTGGCCTTGTCGAACTCGGCCTTGAACTCCGTGTCGAAGATCTCCTGGAAGATATCCTTGAAGCGGCCGTCATAGGCCTTGAGGATGGTGTTCTTCGTGGACAGGTACACCGGCCAGCCGCGCTGCAGGCCGTAGTTGAGGCAAGCGCGGGCGAAGCCGGCGATCGACTCGTCCAGATTGTACATGCCCATCGCCACGCCGGCTTCGGGGAACTTGAACACCTCGTGCACGATCGGCGCGGAGCCGTCGGACGGGGTGAAGGTCATGGTCAGGGTGCCGGCGCCGGGAACCTTGAAATCGGTGGCGCGGTACTGGTCGCCGAAGGCGTGGCGGCCGATGACGATCGGACGGGTCCAGCCTGGAACCAAGCGCGGCACGTTCTTGCAGATGATCGGCTCGCGGAAGACAGTGCCGCCCAGAATGTTGCGGATCGTGCCGTTCGGCGACTTCCACATCTTCTTGAGCTTGAACTCCTCGACGCGCGCCTCATCCGGCGTGATGGTCGCGCACTTGACGCCGACGCCGTACTTCTTGATGGCTTCGGCGGACTCGATCGTCACCTTGTCGTCGGTCTTGTCGCGGTACTCAATGCCCAGGTCGTAATATTTCAGATCGATGTCAAGGTACGGAAGGATCAATTTGTCTTTGATGAACTGCCAAATGATGCGGGTCATCTCGTCGCCGTCGAGTTCGACGACAGGATTGGCGACCTTGATCTTGCTCATGGCTTCGATTTCTCCCGGTAGCGTTTATGCGTGACCTGTCCTTGGGCATCGGGCGCGGTGTCCCGAACCTGGAGCTATAACCTTCGAATCCCTCTGGTAGAGGGTGAAGGCACCCTTCATACCACCGCCGGCCGTCCGAAAGAAAGCTCCACGGAAGCTGGCCCGATGATCTATGGCGTTGCGCGGAGGGACTGAATTACATCCACTTGGTATCCGGTTCGATCACCGGCTCGGGTTGGCGGGCCAACGCGTCGTAGACCTCGTCGACGGAAGCGACAACGGTGAACATCTGGCGATGGCCCGGCTGGGCGAACCCTTCGCTGATCATGTGGTCGACAAGCGCTATCACCGGGTCCCAATAACCGTCGACGTTGACGATCACCACCGGCTTGTCGTGCAGTTTCAGCTGCTTCCAGGTCAGGATTTCAAAGGTTTCGTCCAGCGTGCCAAGCCCGCCCGGCAGGACCACGAAGGCGTCGGAGCGATCCATCATCATGCGCTTGCGCGTGTGCATGCTGTCGACCACGTGCAACTCGGTCAATTGGGTATGCTCCACCTCCAGCACCTGGATGTGCTCGGGGATGATGCCGACCGCCCGGCCGCCGGCGGCCAGCGTGGCGTCGGCGACGATGCCCATCAGGCCGACGCGGCCGCCGCCGTACACAAGCTGCAGATTCCGTTTCGCCAGCATCTCGCCCAGCTGATGCGCAGCCTTCTTGTAGGCATCGCTGACCCGGCCGGAGGAGCCGCAATAGACGCACACGGAGCCCAGTTGCTGCATGACCATCCTATTCTATCTCAATGTTGGTTCAGGATCGATGCGGGCGGGTAGAGGGTGCCGGTTACACCAACCGCCCGGGAATAACAAGACCGCCCAGGATATCTGAATTGGTATCGTGCCGATTGAACGGGGAGGGATGGCCATGAGGGTTTTGCGTTTGGTGGGGGGGGGCAGGGGTGTGCTGGCGCTGGCCGTTGTCGCCGGGAGCACCGTCGCCGCCACCTTCGCCGGGGCGGTGGCGCAGCCGCGGGCGGGGTCGGCGAATGCCGTGGCGGGCGATGCGACGGCTCAGGTGCAGCACCGCCAGGACAACATGAAACGCCTGGGCGACGCCGCCAAGGCTATCGGCCGTTACGTCAAGAACGAGGGCGGCACCGCGCAAGATGTCCAGGCTGCCGCGCGGACCATCCGCGAGGTGTCGGCCAGGATCGTACCGGAGCTGTTCCCGACCGGCACCGCCGAGGGGGTTTCCGACAGCAAGGCCAAGCCCGAAATCTGGCGGGAATGGAGCCGTTTCCAGGAGGACGCCCGCGCCCTGGAGCAGGCCAGCGCCCAATTGGCGCAAGCTGCCGCCACCGGCGAGCGGACGGCCATCGTCCAGGCGTTCGGCGCGGTGGGCAAGGCCTGTTCCAGCTGCCACGACGACTTCCGCGTGCCGGAGAAGAAGACGTGAGCGTCCGGCGGCGGTTCGGCGCGGCCTTGGGGGCGGTGCTGGGCGCCACCATTGACGCTGCCGGCGCCGCCTCGCCCCCGGAGGGCGCGGTCGGGCGGGGCGAGTACGTGTTCAACGCCGCCGGCTGCCTCGGCTGCCACACCCATGAGAAGGGCGGGGGCGTGCGGCTGGCCGGTGGGCGGCCGCTCGCCACTCCCTTCGGCACCTTCTACTCTCCGAACATCACCCCGGACTCCGAGCACGGCATCGGCCGTTGGAGTCAGGACGACTTCATGCGCGCCATGCGCGAGGGTGTGGCGCCGGGCGGGCGCCACCTGTTCCCGGCCTTTCCCTACGCCTCGTACACCTGGATGACCGATGGCGACCTCGCCGACCTGTGGGCCTACCTGAGGGCCCAGCCGCCGGTGGCCCAGCCCGACCGCGAGCATGACCTCTCCCCGCCCTTCTCATGGCGTTTCCTGATTCCGGTGTGGAAATCACTCTATCTGGAAAAGGGACCGCTCGCTCCCGATCCCAACCGCTCCACCGCCTGGAACCGGGGGCGGTATCTGGTGCAGGCGTTGGGCCATTGCGGTGAGTGCCACACGCCGCGCACCTTGCTCGGCGGGCTCGACCGTACGCGCCCGCTGGCCGGCAACCCGGATGGTCCCGACGGCAACCCGGTGCCGAACCTGACGCCGGCGCCCAAGTCGGGCTTGGACGAATGGACCGCCGGCGACATCGCGCTGGCGCTGGAAACCGGGCTGCTGCCCGACGGCGACGTGGTCGGCGGCGGCATGGGCGAGGTGGTCCGCAATTCCACCTCGAAGCTGATCGAGGCGGATCGTCAGGCCATCGTCACCTATCTCCAGGCGCTGCCACCCATCGAATGAGGAGTGCCTCGGTGGGAAACAACGCCCACCCCCTCGGATTCCCGATCCTTCCAAAAGCAACGGTCTGGTATAAAAAGATTCGTGTGATCAATCTGTGACGGGCGGCATCCGCCCGGTCGAGGCGCGATGCGTAAACTCCTTCCCGTGACCCTGGTGATGGCGGTCTTCGCCGCCGGCCTTTATTTTGTCTCTTACCAGGCTCCAGCCCCTTCCCACTCGGTGGCTCCCATCCCCCAGGTCGCGACGCGCCCGGCGTCTCCCCAGACTCCTCCTCAGAAGCAGGCCGCCGTACCCACCCCGTCCGTCGCGCCCGCAGCGCCTGCCGTACCCACCCCGTCCGTCGCACCCGCAGTGCCTGCCGTACCCACCCCGTCCGTCGCACCCACCCTGACGCAACCGGCGTCTCCCCAGGAAGCGCCGGCCCAGGCCGTTCCCGAAGCACCCACCTTCGACGTCGTCCGCGTCACCCGCGAGGGCAACACGGTGATCGCCGGCCGCGCCGAACCAGGGGCCGAGGTGACCGTTCTGGACGGCGACATGCCGATCGCCGAGACCAAGGCCGACCCGCAAGGCGACTGGGTGGCGATACCGGCCGAGCCGCTGGCTCCCGGCGGCCGTGAATTGAGCGTGGAGGCACAAGGGGTAGGCGAGCCGGAACCGGTGGCGTCGGAGCAAGTGGTGATCGTGGTGGTGCCCGAGCCCAACCGCGACGTTGCCGGCAACCCGGTGGAAGACCCCAAGGCCGCCGGCGCCCTGGTTGTCGTCGTGCCGCGCGACGACGAGGCCAGGGCCACTGGGGCCGGGGCGACTTTGCTTCAGGCGCCGCCTCCGCCGCCGGA
>DASPMK010000219.1:0-2688 GCA_035627075.1 Azospirillaceae bacterium | reverse complement strand
GAGCACCAGACGGCGCGCGACACCACGACTCGGCCGGAGGAGCCCATGGGACGGCGGCAGGCGCGCATGGCGGACACGGTGGGGCAGGTGCCCTGACGGGCACGGTGGGGCAGGTGCCCTGAGGTATCATCAAAAGGCGGTTGCAGAGGCCGGCTCATCGTTTCACCCTACTCCTCTTGATCGTCAACCAATGCAACGAATGGGGGAGACTATGCGTAAATCCGCTGCGGCCCTGTTGACCGCCGCCATGCTGGCCGGCACCGGCGTCAGCCCAGCCCGTGCCGACATCCTGATCGGCCTCGCCACTGCCGTCACCGGCCCCCAGGCGTCCTTCGGGCAGCAGTCCAGGAACGGCGCCGATGCCGCCATCGCAGCCATCAACAGCAAGGGCGGCGTGGCGGGGGAGAAGCTCAAGCTGGTGGTCGCCGACGATGGTTGCGACGCCAAGCAGGGCGTCACCGCCGCCAACCAGCTTGTCAACCAGAAGGTTCAATTCGTGGTGGGGCACCTGTGCACCGGGCCGTCGGTGCCGGCCTCGGAGGTTTACAGCGAGGAAGGCGTCCTCATGGTTTCCTCGACGGCCACCGGGCCGGTGTTGACCGAGCGGGGGCTGACCAACGTCTTCCGTGTTACCGGCCGCGACGATCAACAGGGCGTGGTCGCCGCCCAATACATCCTGAAGACCTACCCCAACGCCAAGGTCGCCATCGCCCACGACAAGCAGGCCTACGGCAAGGGATTGGCCGACACGGTTCAGGCCACCCTGGCCAAGGCTGGCGCCAAGCCGGTGCTGACCGAATCGATCAACCCCGGTGAGAGCGACTTCTCCGCCCTCATCACCAAGCTCAAGCAGGTAGACGCCGACGTGATCTACTACGGCGGCTACCACGCCGAGGCCGGTCAGATCGTCCGTCAGGCCCGGCAGGCGGGTTACAACAAGCTGAAGCTGGTGGCGGGCGACGGCTTGTCCAACCCCGACTTCTGGAACATCACCGGCGACAGCGGCGCCGGCACCCTGTTCACCCTGGCCGCCGATCCGTCCAAAGATCCCAAGGCCAAGGCGGTCGTGGACGAACTCAAGGCCAAAGGGATCGAGCCCGCCTCGTTCACGCTCTACACCTACGCCGCCGTGCAGGTGATTGCGCAGGGAATCGAGAAGGCGGGCAAGGCCGACCCCAAAGCCGTCATCGACGCCCTGCGCAAAGGCCAGTTCGACACGGTTATCGGGCCCTTGAGCTTTGACAAGAAAGGCGACCTGACCGCGCCGAACTTCGTGATCAACGAATGGAAGAACGGCTCCTTCCAGGAAGTCGCCGCCAACCAGTGACGCGGATCGCTGGGCGCCCTCTCAGGGCGTCCAGCGTGCCAATTCGTAAAGGGCCACCGCGGCGGCATTGGAGACGTTCAGGCTGCCGACCGGCCCCTGGGTGGGCAGTCGCGCGATGTCGTCGCAACGTTCGATGGTGAGGCGCCGCAAGCCTGCGCCCTCGGCACCCAGCACCAGCGCCGTGCGTCCGCCGAGGTTCATCTCGGCAAGCGTGCGCTCTCCCGATTCGGCAAGGCCGACGCACCAATAGCCGCCGTTCTGAAGCTGGCCCAGGGCGCGGGTCAGATTCGTTACGCGGACCAGAGGCACCGCCTCCAGGGCTCCCGATGCGCTCTTCGCCAGCACTCCGGTCGACTCCGGCGCGTGGCGCTCCGTCACCACCACCGCTCGGGCGCCAAAGGCCGAGGCCGAGCGCAGGATCGCCCCAACGTTGTGCGGATCGGTGACCTGATCCAGCACGACAATGGGAGCCGTCGAAGCCGAATCGGCCAGCAGGTCCTCCAGATCGATCTCCGGCAGCGGCGCCGAATCCAGCACCACGCCCTGGTGGACCGCGCCGGGCGGCACCAGCCGGTCGATCTCATGCCGGTCCATCACCGTCGGTTCAGGCCGGGGCAGGCCAAGGGATTGCCCGCGCTCCAGAGTGTCCGACAGGGATGATAGCCCCGAATCAGTGACCAGAAGGCGCCGGCATCGCCGATTCGGGTTGATCCATGCCGCCGCCACGGGGTGAAGCCCCCATAACAGTGGCGGCCGGTGGTCATCCGGAGAAGAGCGGCGACCGGCGGCCCCCTTGGCCGCGCCGTGGCTGGAGGCCTTGGTGGCGGCCTTATCGGGTATGCCCTTGGGTGGCGAAGGAGGCTTGAAACGTGTCATGGGGCGATGATCCCTTTCGAAGGGGTGCGTCGGGGCTAACCTTCGGCGCTTGTTTTTCACGCCGATTGGATGCCTTGAACGAAAGAGGTTGACAAGCCGTAGAAAATTTACATAGTGCGCATCTCCGTTGCGGCGGCAAGCCGGAACGGAAATGGAAGGGTGGCCGAGTGGTTAAAGGCAGCAGACTGTAAATCTGCCCGCGATAGCGTACGCTGGTTCGAATCCAGCCCCTTCCACCACTCATTCTTTCGGTGGCTTGGCCGGGAGCCCTCCCGTCCGGTCGCGCCGGTGGAGTGTGGAGAGGCGGGCGTAGCTCAATGGTAGAGCTCCAGTCTTCCAAACTGGCGACGAGGGTTCGATTCCCTTCGCCCGCTCCAAATCCCGGCGCGTCGCGGCGAGGCTTTCGGCCGCGCGGCCGTGTTCGGCTACACACAATCACTGGCGTCGTAAGGCCCACGGGGACGACAAAGCAATGGCCAAGGCTA
>DASPMK010000218.1:0-11113 GCA_035627075.1 Azospirillaceae bacterium | reverse complement strand
CGACAGCCCCAGCTTCCCCTCCATCATCGGGGTCTTGGCCAGAGTGGCAGAGCCGCTGAGCGGCCTTGCGGCCGCCGCCCCGCTCAACAGATCGGCCATGGCCACGGCGGTCGTTGCGCCAAATCGGACTCGCTCGATGCTGATCAGCCGGTCGGTGCCGCCCGGCCCTCGGCACACCACTCTTCTGTCGTCCTCCCGCGCGGTGAAGGTGTAGCGATCGCGAGCCTGGGGCAATAGCACCGTATCGGTACCCCGTCGACCATCCAGCCGATTATCGGCGGCGTTGCCGACGAGCGTATCGTCGCCATCGCCGCCGACCGCGTTTTCGACCACGGCTCCGAAGGCGATAGCGACGTTGTCGCGGGCGTTGCGACCGTTGCCGGTCGATCCGATGGACGAGTAGCGTCCCGCCCTCAGATCGATGTGACTGTCGCGGTTCTGGTCGGCCGCGCTCAAGGTATCGATGCCGCCGCCGTCCCAGATGGTCGCCAGGAACATCGCGTCGGGCGCCCAGCCGTAGACGTTGTTTCCCACCCGGGTGTCTGGGTTGGCGCCGTACAGGGCCTGCGTCGCCGCCACGTCCAGAAGCATCGGCCCGCCCGGCCAGGCGGCAGGGTAGTCGGGGTGCGGACTGTAGGACATCACCGTGGTACGGTAGCTTTCCGTCGCCGCCGCTCCCACCGGCCGCAGGGCGTTGAGCGCGAAGGGATGTGTGAGTCCCAGGGCGTGGCCCAACTCGTGAACCATCGTATGGAAGCCGTCGGAACCGGGAGTGAGAATGGTGTTGGCGGAGATGCGGTTGTTGAGCCAGAAGTGCCCACCCCCGGCCGCGTCCGACGGCAGCCCGGCCCAGCCATAGGCCGAGCGGGGGTTGTCCATGGCGGCCAGCGCGACCATCGGTTCCCCGCCCAACGTCAACTCCCGCGCCGTCAACGGCCTGAACTCCACGTCGATCAGCTCGGCCCAGGTGTCGAGAGCCTCCACGAAGGCTTCCCGCTGCTCGGGCGTGGCGGCCTGGAAGGTTGCACCCTGATAGTTGGGGTCCATGGCAAAATAATCAGGAGCCCGTTCCAGAAAGCCGTAGGTGATCTCCCCCCGGCCATCGCCGTCGAGGTCCGGCGTCCTCCAGCGCAAGGTTGGGCTCGGCAGCAGCGAAGCGATGCGCGCATCGGGCAGGCGCAAGCCGGCCATCCCGGAAGTCACATCCTCCACTCGCGACGCCGCATTTCCCGCCCCACCCTTGTCGATGCCCGATGCCACCGCCAACCCATAGCTGCCGGCTCCGACCGTTGCCGCTCCCGTCGCCACCACGTAATAGTCGCCGCTGTAGGGGGCCACCAAAGTCACGGCGGCGTTACGGGTACCGGGGTTCACGTTATCGTTGTAGGCCAGCGGCTGTCCATCGTCATCGCGCAGCAGGAGCAGGGGATCGGCGAGGGTCACTCCCCGGAGCGTGATGGTGTAGGCAGTCCCGGCAGCAAGGCGGAGGCGGTACCAATCATAGTCGTTATCGGTATCGATGCGGCCTTGAGCGGCTTGCCCGACCCGAAGGAGGGCGGCCGTGCCGATGCTGTCGCCGACCGTGTCCATCTCCGACCTTTCCTCCCCTTGCCATCCGCTCCTATATCAACACCGGTTACCGCCGGCAGGGGACAAAGGCTATGGCGCGAAAGGGGTGGTTGGCTCTTCCGGTTCTGGCGGCCATGTCGGCGGCGTGCGAACCCGGCGTCAGCCGTGTGGTTCCCGGTCCTGTGACATCGATTTACTCGCCCCAGGAGTTCTCCTACGCGGCCGGCGGGCGTGACTTGCATACCGTGGTGGCGGGCAATCCCTTCGGTGGCGATCAGGCGGCCTTCGCCCGCCGGGTGACCAATCTGATGCAGGGCAAGCACTTCGGGCCGCGCACCCACTTCACCACCATGCCGAACGAAACGGCGCGGCGCGATTACCGCGTGATGATGGTCTTCAATCCCGGCGACGCGATGACGGCGACCGGCTTGTGCGAGCGCGAGGTCATCCCGACCGCTCCGCCGTCGGCATCCACCGGCCAGCCTCGGAGCATCCAGCTTCAAGCCGTCTTCTGTCGGGGCAGTTCGCTGGCCTCGACGGCCACGGGCTGGGTGGAAGGGGTTACCAGCCCCGAGGACGGCAGCTTCGAGTCGCTGGTGGGCAGCACGACCATGGCCCTCTTCCCGCAGGAAGATCCCACCCGCGGCGGGCAACGCTTGTGCCCCTTCCTGGGTGGTTGCTGAAACCTCAGCCGTACAGCAACCACAGGCGCAGCAGCGCCGTCACCGCCTGGGGCCGCTCCAACGGCGTCAAGTGCCCGGCGTCCTCCACCACCGCGAGACGGGCGCCGACGATGCCGGAAGCGATCTCCTCCATCACCGGCAACGGCGTCAACCCATCCTGTCGTCCGCAGACCACCAGCGTCGGACAGCGGATGGATGCCAGGTCCGGTCGGCTGTCGGCCCGTCCGATGATCGCCTTCTGCTGGCGCACGAAGGCCTGCGGGCCGACGCGGTGGGCCATGCCCGTGATCATGTCGGTGATGGCGGGAACCGAGAGGTGGTCGGGATGGACGAGGTTGGGCAGAAGCTGCGGCACCACCAACCCGAACCTGCCCGCCTCGGCGATGCCGATGAGGGTGCGGCGCCGCTCGGTCTGCTCCGGCAGGTCGGGCCGGGCGGTGGTGTCGAGCAGCGCCAGCCGGGTGACCCGGCCCGGCGCCCGGCGCAGAATTTCGAAGGCGACGTAACCGCCCATCGACAGCCCCGCCAGCGCGAATCGCTCCGGGGCGTCGGCCAGCACGGCGTCGGCCAACGCGCCCATGCTGTCGGCCACGGTCAAGTCGCCCACCCGCGTTTCGGCCACATCGGCGAGGTGGCGCGTCTGGTGTGCCCAAAGGCCGGCGTCGTTGAGCAGACCGGGCAGGAGGATAAACGGTTCGATGGTCATTTGATCAGCCTGCTCAGTTCCTTGAACCCGGCGGTGCCGGCCTTTTTCAGCCATTCGAACACCACCATCTCCGTGGTCACCACCTCGGCGCCGTTGGCGCGCATGCGTTCGATACCGAGTTCGGCATTGGCGGGATTGCGCGACGAGGTGCCGTCGGCGACGATGAACACCTTGTATCCCTGCTCCAGGAGACCGATCCCCGTCTGCAACACGCAGATATGAGCCTCCATCCCGGTCAGCACCACCTGCCGCCGACCCAGCGCCGCCAGACGTTCGTTGAACGGTGTTTCGCAGGTGCAGCCGAAGTGGATTTTCTCGACCACGCTGTCGGCCGGCAACAGTTCGGCCAGCGCCGGTACGGTGGCGCCCAGCCCCTTGGGATACTGCTCGCTTGCCAGAACCGGCACGTCCAGCCTGCGCGCCGCCTTCAACAGCACCATCACGTTATGGGTGATTCGCTCCTGCGCGTGGACAACCGGCGCCAGACGCTCCTGGATATCGACGACGACGAGGGCGGATTGATCGGCGGACAACAGCATGGCTCCCCTCCCCAGGGTTCCCTTTTCGAAGCCGTAACCCTACCGCAACAGTTCCAACCGGCCAAGCCGCCCTGGGGCACCGAAAAAGGCGAAAGACGCGCCCGGCGTGTCAGGGGATATTGACAGACGGCTTTTACTTCCTATTCTGCGCCTCGAGTCCGAATTTTGGTCCGACCGGCATCGTCGGCGGGTCATTGTCGGCCGTGATTTCACCTCAAGGTCAGACGCAAACTGTATGCTTTTCTCGGAACTCGGGCTCAGCCCTGAAGTCCTTCGCGCGGTAGAGGACGCGGGCTACACCCAGCCGACGCCCATCCAGGAACAGACCATTCCGATGATCCTGCAGGGGCGCGACATCTTGGGGTGCGCGCAAACCGGCACGGGCAAGACCGCCTCGTTCACCTTGCCGATGATCGAAATCCTGGCCTCGGGCCGGGCGCGGGCGCGCATGCCCCGCTCCCTGATCCTGGAGCCTACGCGCGAGTTGGCCGCCCAAGTGGCGGAAAACTTCGAAACCTACGGCAAGCACCATAAGCTCTCGATGGCGCTGCTCATCGGCGGCGAGTCCTTCTCCGACCAGGTGAAGAAGCTTGATCGCGGGGTGGACGTGCTGATCGCCACGCCGGGCCGTATGATCGACCAGTTCGAGCGCGGCAACATCCTGCTCTCCGACATCAAGATCTTCGTCATCGACGAAGCCGATCGCATGCTCGACATGGGGTTCATCCCCGATATCGAACGCATCGTGTCGCTGCTGCCTCGTATTCGACAGACCCTGATGTTCTCGGCAACCATGCCTCCCGAGATCAGGAGACTGGCCGACAGCTTCCTGATGAACCCGAAAGAGGTTTCGGTCGCCCCGCCCGCCTCCACGGCTGCGACGGTGACCCAAGCCATGGCCATCGTCCACGAGGAGGACAAGCGCCGGGCGCTGCGTCACCTGCTGAAGACCGAGGACGTCAAGAACGCCTTCATCTTCTGCAACCGAAAGCGCGATGTCGCCATCCTGCACCGCTCGCTGGAACGCCACGGCTTCAACGCCGGGGCGCTGCACGGTGACCTGCCGCAAAGCAAGCGCACCGAAACGCTGGAAGCCTTCAAGCAAGGGTCCATCGCCCTTCTCGTCTGCTCCGACGTGGCGGCGCGAGGCATCGACATCGCCGACGTCAGCCACGTCTTCAACTTTGACGTCCCCGTCAGCTCCGAGGACTATGTTCACCGCATCGGCCGCACCGGCCGTGCCGGTCGTGCGGGGCGTGCCTTCACCTTGGCCACGCCGGACGACGGCAAGGCGATGGCGGGCATCGTCCGGCTGATCAAGCGCGAGATTCCGCGCATCCTGGTCGACGGGATTGATAATCCGGAATTCGACGAGGAAGGCGGCAAGGCCCGCCGTCGCGGCAGAAGCAAGGGCAAGGACGAGGCGCGCGGTGGTCGCCCGTCGCGTGAACCCCGCGGTGAACGCGAGCCGCGTCCCGAACGCGAACCCCGCCTTGAGCGCGAACCCCGTCCCGAGCGCGAACCGCGTGAGGGTGATCGTGATCGCAGCGAGCGCTTCCGTGATCGCGAGGGACCGCGTGGCGAACCTCGCCGCCGCCGCCGGGACGATGATGATCGCGACGAGCTGCCCGTGATCGGCTTCGGCGACCATGTGCCGGCGTTCCTGTTGCGGCCAGCCCGCCCCAACCGGCCAAAGGACGCCGACACCCCGGTGGAGGAGGCCTGACGGTCGCTCCGCATTACCGGAAGAATGCCGGCCGCCGGGGCTGGCCTGGAAAGGGAGTGGACGCCATGCAGACCATCTTCATCATGGTTAAATGTGATCTCGGCCAGGCCTACGGCGTTGCCAACCAAGCCGTTCAGAGCCTGGAGGAGGTTTCGGAAATCCACTCCACCTCCGGCCAGTATGACCTTTTAATGAAATGTTACCTGGACGACGGGAAAGACATCGGCCACTTTGTCACCGAGCGGATTCAAACGCTCGCCGGCGTGCGGGACACCTTCACCATCATCGGCTTCAAAGCGTTTTCCTGACGCAGAGAGCAGGCGCGACATCCCGCCGCACTGCCGACTCGGGCTCCTGACCGACTTGTGACAACATAGACAGAACTTTCACAAAGCCCGTACATACCCTGACTCTATGGTCGCCCCAGCCATGAAGGACCGGATCAGTCCTGAGTTGGGAGCCCGACGATGACCACTGCCTTCGACCGCACCGCCAACATCCCGTCGTTCACTTCGCCGGCCGGCGCTTCCGCCCTGCCGCCGTTTCCCAAACGCGCCATGGCATTCGGCGTTCTTCTGCCGATAGCGCTTCTTCTGATGCTGGGGTGGTCGATCGTCGGGGCGGAGCGCGGGTATCAGGAAACCCTGAACCGGGCCTCACAGGGCGCGCGGCTTTTGTCGACGTTGGCGCATCTTGACGAGGTCCTGTCCATGTCGGCCGTGGTTGCCGCTTGGACGGGCGATCCGATCTGGGAAGACCGCTATCGCGATAATCTCGTCCGCTACCGGACGGCGGTTACCGAGTCACTGGCCCTCGTGCCGGAACCGGAGCGGGGGCGGGTCGCCCCCCTGGGGCAGGAAATCACCCGGCGTCCGGAGGACCTTGAGATCAAGGTGTTTGAGCTCGCCCGCGCCGGCCACGTTGAAGAGGCCCGCCAAATCCTGGATCAAGGAGAGTACCGGCACCTCAAGAATGCCAGCCGTTGGGCGCTTCAGAATTTTCGCACCTCCCTGTCCGTGACGCTGGAACGCGAGAAGGATGCGGCTCACGATGCCATGGCCCGCTGGAAAATGCTGGCCGGAGTGGGATTGCTGGCGATGATGGCGGCATGGGCCGAGCTGGCACGCCGAATGCTCCGGTGGCGCGATCGCCTGTTGCGCGGTTGCGACAACCGGCTTGCCCAGGCCGAGGAGCACTTCGTCCACTACATCAGTGATTTCAGCCGCTCGATGGCGGCAATGACCGAGTCCCTGACCTTCTCCGCCCGCCAGCTCCGCGCCAACTGCCAGTCAATTCTTGAGCACTCGGCCCCTGACGTCGGTGACACCCCTCCTCCTGTGCCTTCCCACCGGCGGGGAACGCCGACGCTGCGAGTAATCTCCAACGATGGCAGGCCCGCACCTGACAGCCACGATTACCGGCAATAGCTGTTGGTAAAGGGAGCCTTCGGGCTCCCTTCCCTTTCTCATCCCCCCTTTGGCCACCCTTTGGCGTTGACACCGGGCAGCCGTTCGACGAAAGGTTCGGCATGCCTTTCCGGTTGCATCTCCCTCTCACGCCCGCGAGACCTTGGTGACTATCCGCCCCGGCTTCCTCGGCATTGCCGTTGCCTGCGGCCTCGCCGCCCTGCCCGTCGCCGCCCAGACGACGGAACAACCGGCCGAACAAAAGGCCGCCCCCCCAAAGCCTGTCGCCGCGCCACAACCGGCCGGCAAAAGGCCGATGACAAGCACTGATCGGGAGGAGCCGACGCTGCTGTCCGCCGATCAGGTCACCTACGACGAGGCGCTGGCCACCGTCACCGCCACTGGCAACGTGCAGATCTCCCGTGGGAATCGGGTGCTGCAAGCCAGCACGGTGTCGTACAATCAACGCACCCGCGTGGTGGTGGCATCCGGGCAGGTGCGGCTGGTGGAGCCAACGGGCGAGGTGATCTTCGCCGACTACAGCGAGCTGACGGACGACCTGAAAAACGGCTTTATCGAGAACATCCGCCTGCTTCTGGCCGACAACTCGCGCGCCGCCGGCAGCGAGGCGGAGCGAGCCGACGGTCGCTATCTACGCATGAACCGGGGTGTCTATTCGCCCTGCAATCTGTGCGCCGACGACCCCACCAAGCCGCCGCTTTGGCAGGTGAAGGCGGTCCGCATCGTCCATGACAACGAGGACAAGGACGTTCGCTACCGCGATGCCGTCCTGGAACTGGCCGGCGTGCCTGTGGCTTATACCCCCTACCTGTCCCATCCCGACCCCACGGTAAAACGCCGGTCGGGCTTCCTGGCCCCGACCTGGGGGCAAAAGGACGGGCTGGGGGCGCTGGTCCGCAACGATTATTATTTCGACATCGCTCCGGACATGGACGCCACGCTGGAGACGACCTTGTACTCCGAGCAGAGGCCGTTGGTGGGCGGTGAATGGCGCCAACGCTTGGAGAACGGGCGCATCCAACTCAACGGCTCCGTTACCCAAGGCGACTTCACCAAGAGGGTCAGAGGCCGCAACGTCACCCGGCCCGACACATGGCAAGGCCACCTGTTCGGCAATGGCCTGTTCGACCTGGACGACAGCTGGCGCTGGGGCTTCGATGTCCAGCGCGCCAGCAACAAGACCTTCCTGCGCCGTTATTACGATTTCCGCGAGAACGTACTGGATAGCCGCCTGTTCAGCGAAGGCTTCATGGGGCGTAATTACGCCGTCGTGAACGCCTATGACTTCCAGGACCTGCGGCAGAACAACAGGGAGGAAGACCCGCTGGTCCTGCCGCTCGTCCGCTATACCGCGCTGGGCGAACCGGGCGAAACCCTGGGGGGGCGCTGGTCGCTCGACTCCGGTTTCCTGTCCCTGCTGCGCAGCGGCGGCAATCAGGTCCAGCGCTTCTCCGTGTCACCGGGCTGGAGCCGCGATTTCGTTGCCGATGCCGGCTTCATCACCACCTTGTCGGCCAACCTGCGGTCGGATCTTTATTTCGCCAGCGACTACCGCCCCCAGAGCCGGCCGCGTGATCCCGAGATCGACGCCACGACCGCGCGGGTGATGCCGGTGGCTCAGATGACGGTGCGTTATCCTCTCGTTCGCCAGACGGGCTCGGTGCAGCAATTGTTTGAACCGATCGCGGCGCTCACTCTGGCCCCCAACCCGACCAAAGATCCCGACATTCCCAATGAGGATAGCGAGGATCTGGAGTTCGATGACACCAGCCTGTTCCTGCCCAACCGTTTCCCCGGCATCGACCGGCAGGAGGGCGGTCAGCGCCTTTCCTATGGTGTGCGCACCGGTGTGTTCGGGTTTGACGGCGGCAGCGCCACGCTGTTCGCCGGCCAAAGTTACCGCTTCAACAAGGACGACATCTTCCCGACGCACTCCGGTCTTGAAGACAATTTTTCCGACTACGTCGGACGCCTTCAGGTGACCCCCGGCGAGTGGGTCGACGCCTCCTATGCCTTCCGGCTCGACAAGGACACATTCGAACCGCGCAAGCACGAGGTAGCGGCCAACATCGGTGCGCCCGCCCTGCGCATGCACGGCAACTATGTCTATCTGAATCAGAACACCAATACCGATGCGGCCACGCTGAACAACCTGCCCATCGAGCGGGAATATGCCATTCTGGGCGCCTCCTCGTCGGTGGCGCAGTACTGGACGGTTACCGCAGCCCATTCCCAGGCTTTGGCGCCCGAGCCGGGACCGCGCGCCAGCGCGCTTCTGCTGACCTACCAGGACGAATGCTTCACCTTCCAGGCCATCGGCCAGCGCGACTACACCAAGACGCCCGGCGTCGAAAGCGGAACCACCATCTATTTCCGTTTGGTGTTCAAGAACCTGGGCGAGGTGACGTCTCCGAAGGTGTCGGGCGACCTGTTCGGCGGTCGCAACGAGAACGATGCTACTCCCTAATCTCGGCACGTCAACGCGGCGAGCGGCGGCAATCGTCGAGTGAACTCATCGATCTCGCTCACCACGAGGTCGGCATCCGCCGCTGCCCCCGCCTGAGTTCCCGCTTGGCCCAACAATACCCGTATCCCTACCGCGGCCGCACGCGCGGCCGCCATGTCGGTGGGCTGGTCGCCCAGGAAAATCGAGCGTCCGAGGTGGAGGCCGAAGGCGCCCGCCGCCTCCAGGATCATGCCGGGATTTGGCTTGCGCCAAAAGCTGTCGCGATCGAAACCATTGCCGGTGCCGGCACGATGATAGGGGCAGTGGTAGACAGCAGCGATGTCCGCTCCCCGACGAGCGAACTCGCCACGCATCCAGGCGGTCAGATCGCAGAACTGGGCTTCGGTGTAATAGCCACGGGCAATTCCGGACTGGTTGGTGATCACGATCACCCGGTATCCGAGATCCTGAGCGAGTCGGGTCAACTTGACAATGCCGGGGCGAAATTCGAACTGATCCCGGGTGTGGACATAGCCATGGTCGATGTTGATCACCCCATCGCGATCCAGCAACAAGGCCCGCGCGCGTCCCAGTTCTCCCATGATCGCTCCCCCTAGAAGCCGGCGAACCCGCCCAAACAGCGGGCGGTGACATTACCAATCGGCGGCATTGCGCACAATTGGCGGCGGTATCGGGCCGATCCCCCCTAAATTCACCCTCGCAACGCCGGCCACCTCCCGCCACAGTGCGCCCGCCAACCCGTGGCCGTGTTGTGGCGGAATGGGTGCCTTGCCGGTCATGGAATGGTCACGATGGGGTGTAGGGTTGCATTGGCGAGCGGATATCGCTAGCCATACTCCGCCGCACCGCAGCATCAACTTGGCGGCGCGCTGGAGGACGGATCGCACGAGCATGACCCTGGGCCTTTACGATACCGAACGCCGCTACCGCCGTCGGGTCTGGGTTAGCGCCGTAAAGACCGGCCTGTACGTCATGGGGCTGGTCGGCACGGGGCTGTTCGCCTACCAGATGGGCGTCGAGCAGATCAAGGCCCGCGATGGCGATCTGCGTGAGGAGGTGTCCCAACTCTCCCGCCAGAAGAGCGAGTTGCAGCTTCTGGCCAGCCAACTCCAAACCGCCGCCCGCACCGCCGAAACCAAGGCCGTCGAACTGGAAGCCCGCGTCGCCAAGGAGTTGCCGGTCGGCGAGACTGCCCGGCTGTCCAAGCTGGTAGCCGAACGTCTGGTGGCGGGCGTTGATCCCAACCGTCTGGCCTTCGTAATTGCCGCCGCCCAGAACCAGAAGACCTGCCAAGCGGCCGAAACCAAACGTTTCGTTCTCCCCACTCCGATCTTCAAGGCTCCAAACCGCACTGTCGGCTTCGCCGGTCTGATTACCATCACCGGCGAGGGCCAGCCGGCACGCGATTCCGCCGGCAATCCGGAAGGTTGGTTCGATCCGTCGCAACCCGTCACCATCAAATTCTCGGTGATCGGTGGCAGGGGAGAGTCGGTGACCACGGGTACCTTACCGCTTCACCACTCGGTGGTGGTCGACAACACCGAGCATCGCTTCACCATCACCGCCAGCGCCCGCTCGTTTGTCGAGGTCACCGGCGACCGTTGCGCCTATCCTTGATGACCAGCCGCTTTCTCAGAGCCTGTCCGGGAACATCACCGCCGTATTCACGACGTTGCTTTAGGCCGTCCTGCGCGGGCTTGGCCCGCCTATCCACACCGGGCCGCGGAGTGGTGGCCGGATCAAGTCCGGCCATGACTACGGCGTGACATGAAGGCCCGGATAGTCTTGGGCATCGTCTCGGACAGGCTCTCATACCAAAGACGGTTGCTGGCCTTCCATCAACCGCCTTCGGTTCGACCTCAGGGCTCCGAACTCAGGTTAACGACAGTTTACGGCTTGCGCTGGGCGTGGCTCTCTGCATCGCCCTGATTCGGAGAAGCCCTGATGCCCGAGCCTGCGTCGGTTTTTGGCGAGAAGTCCCGCCTTCGTGCCCTGC
>DASPMK010000217.1:0-2211 GCA_035627075.1 Azospirillaceae bacterium | reverse complement strand
GCGCCGTTTGGCCGCCCATGCCGTGATCACGCCGCTTTTGGAATCGCCGCTGCTCAACGCGCGGCTAAGCGGACGCCTGCTGGTCAAGGCCGAGCCCTTGCAACACACCGGCAGCTTCAAGTTCCGGGGCGCCTTCAACCGCATGAGCCTGATCCCCGAGGGGGAGCGCCACCGGGGCGTTGTCGGCTATTCGTCGGGCAACCATGCCCAGGGTGTGGCCGCCGCGGCCCGCGCGCTCGGCATGAAGGCCACCCTCGTCATGCCGGCCGACGCCCCCGCCATCAAAGTGGCCAGCACCCGCGCCTGGGGCGCCGACGTCGTGCTGTACGACCGCTGGACCGAAAGCCGCGAGGCCATAGGCCAGCGCATCGCCGCCGACACCGGGGCCACCCTGGTCAAGCCCTACGACGACCCCGGCATCATCGCCGGCCAGGGTACCGTGGGACTGGAACTGGCCGCCCAGAGTGCGGCGATGGGAGCCATGCCCGACGCCGTGGTGGCACCGGCCTCGGGCGGCGGCCTCGCGGCCGGTACGGCGCTGGCGGTGCGTCACCGCTTGCCGTCGGCAACCATCCACTCGGCCGAGCCGGCCGGTTTCGACGATCTGGCCCGCTCGCTGGCGACCGGCCGACGCCTCGCCAACGCTCCGGGCGCCCGTTCCATCTGCGACGCCCTGATGGCAGCGGAACCGGGCGAACTGACCTTCACCATCAACCGCCAGGAGTTGGCCGGCGGCGTCGCCGTCAGCGACGATGAGGCCCGCCTGGCCATGGCTGTGGCGTTTTACTACCTGAAGATTGTGGTGGAGCCGGGAGGGGCCGTGGCCTTGGCAGCGGCGTTGACCGGCAAGGTGGCGGTGAAAGGCCGTACGGTGGTTGTGGTAGCGTCGGGGGGGAATGTCGATACCAAAACCTTCAGAGAGGCAATGATGGTAACGAAATTACCCATATCAACCAATTTCTTCCAAATCGAAAGAGGTAATTCCGAAGAGAAATTGGAAGACGGATCAGTATTAAGCTCTCCTTAACCTACCAGGCTCTTTAATCAGGACATCGGATCAAACCGCACCCCGAAAGGAAATCTGATGTCCGCTCCCAAGATTGCCCAAGAGGTTCGTCAGGCCTGCCGTATTCATGCCCGTCTGTTGGACTCGTTCATCGAGATGACGGTATCGGAGCTGGAAGAACTTCAGCCCGGTTTCGCCGAGGAAAGCCTGCGCGAGGCTCTGGAGAAAATGCGGGCAGCCCGCAAGGCTTATGGTTCGCTCGCGGGTGTCGTAGCGGTGGCGCCGGCGTCCAACGCCGCCTGATTTCCTTGGGAGCGGGGCACAAGGCTCCCGGCGGATCGGGAGCCGGCTGCCCCTGTGCCCTATCCTGTTAACCCGACGCCTTGGCCTTGCGCGCCCGCAGCCTTGGCGCCGCCTGCTTGCCATCGCTTTGGGCGTCCTTGGCGGCGGCCGGTGCCGGCACCGACTGGCCAGCCACCTCACCCTCGGCCATCAGCCAATGCTCCCAATCGCGTCCATGGGGGCGGCCCTCCCGCTCCCAAATCTCGTAGGCGCGCTGCTGGATGCGGCCTTCGACAGTCTGGCTCATTCGGTCCTCCTCCGCTGTTTTGCTCCTGAAGGGGCATGGTGCAGAGGTATGGTGTCACCAACGACCGTTGGACGCAACGCTACCAGTTGTCAGGGGGATTTGCACGAACCGCAACGGTCGCAGGCGACGCATAGTCTACTCGGCGACGGATGCCGCTCCTCCCATGCCATCCCGCTGAATCTGGCGCCAATGGGCAACATTCCTGTTGTGGTCCGGCAGATTTTTGGCAAAAGCATGCCCGCCGTTGCCATCGGCCACGAAATAAAGAAAATCGTGCCGTTCCGGCTTGAGCACCGCCTCGATCGAGGCACGGCCGGGATTGGCGATAGGGCCAGGAGGAAGCCCTTCGGCCACATAGGTATTGTAGGGCGATTCGAACTTCCAGTCGGCGCGCGTCAACGGCCGCCCCAGGATGCCAGTCCCTTGCGTCAGGGCGTAGGCGACGGTCGGGTCCGATTGAAGTTTCATGCCGGTCTGCAAGCGGTTGATGAAAACGCCCGCGACCTTGGCGCGCTCCGCCGCCACGGCCGTTTCCTTCTCGACGATGGATGCCAGCGTCACCGCCTTTTCGCGGACGTCGAACGGCAGATCCTTGGCGCGATGCGGCCACATCTCA
>DASPMK010000216.1:0-12341 GCA_035627075.1 Azospirillaceae bacterium | reverse complement strand
GACCGGGTCATCGCCCGGGTCAGGGCCACGCGCTCGTCCAGCATCATGCCCCGGAAGAACACCGCCATGGCAAAGGCCGCCGCCTGCCCTTCGGTCACGGAGCCGTCGGTGAGGCCGGCGATGAAGGCGGCGATCTCCGCGCCGGTCAGGGCGGCGCCATCCCGCTTGCGTCGAATAATCTCCTGCGGAAGCATCGCGCTCACCCCCGGTCCGACGCGACAAGCGCGTCGAGCAACCCGCTCGCCCCGAAACGGAAGGTCCGGGGCGTCGCCCACCCCGCCCCCATCAGCCGATCGGCGAGGTCCAGATACCGCGCCGCCGGCCCCACCTCGCGGATACCGCCGGATGCCTTGAAACCGACCGGGCAGCCGGAGGCACGTATGGCCTCCAGCATCACCGCCGCCGCCTCCAGCGTGGCGCCTGTGGCGATTTTGCCGGTGGAGGTCTTCAGGAAGTCCGCCCCGGCGGCGATGGCCAAATCCGCCGCCGCCCGCAGTTCCGCCGCCTCGGTGAAGGCGCCCGACTCCAAAATCACCTTGAGGCGCGCCCCACCGCAGGCGTTGCGGCAGTCCTTCAGCACCGCTCCGGCCGTCGCCCGGTCCCCGGCAAGAAAGCGGCGGTACGGCAGCACCATGTCGATCTCGTCGGCGCCATCGCCCACGGCTTGGGCGGTTTCGGCGGCCACGGCAACGGCATCCGCCGCGCCGGAGGGGAAGTTGACCACCGTGGCGACCTTGACGCCGGTGCCGCTCAAATCCGCCTTGGCCTGCGCCACGAAGCGCGGCCACACACACACCGCTGCCACCCTGCCCTTGGGCGTGACGGCGCGACGACACAGTGACGCAACGATCCCGGCCGTGTCGCCGTCATTCAGGCTGGTGAGGTCGATCAGCGGGATAAGGCGTTCGGACAGGGTCATGGGCGGGGCAGCCCCTCCAGGAAGGCGACGATCAGTTTTTCCAGGTCGACGGCGGCGGAGGCGGCGGCGCGCAGAGTCTGCTCGTGGCTCACCTCGCCATCGTCCATGCCGGTGCCGAGATTGGTGATGACGGCGATCCCGACCACCTTGAGGCCGCAGTGCCGGGCGATGATGCAGTCCGGCACCGTGGACATGCCGACGGCGTCCGCCCCCAGCGTACGCATCATGCGCACCTCGGCCGGCGTCTCGAACGTGGGGCCCAGGCAGGCCGCGTACACCCCCTGCGCCAGATCGACGCCGACACGACGGGCGGTCGCCATCAGATGGGCACGCAATCCGGGGTCCCAGGCGTCGACCAGCGGCGGAAAACGGGGGCCGACCTCGTCGTCGTTCGGCCCGACCAGCGGGTTGGTGCCCAAGAAATTGATGTGGTCGGCAATCGCCATCAGCCGCCCCGCCCCCACCTCCGGCCGCAGCGATCCGGCGGCGCAGGTGGGGAACAGGATCTCACCGCCAAGGTGCCGGAACGTACGGATGGCCGTACGCATCGGCTCGAAGCCCTGACCTTCGTACAGGTGCTGACGCCCCTGGAAGCAGGCCACGTCCACCCCGCCGAGCGTCCCCAAGACCAGCCGCCCGACATGCCCCTCCACACCCGGCCGGGGAAAGCCCGGCAGATCGGCGTACGAAATGGCCAGGGGGGCCTCCAGCCGATCGGCCAAATGGCCAAGGCCGGAGCCCAGGACGATGCCCACCCGGGGCGTGAACCCAGGGGTGCGCGCCCGAATGATGTCGGCGCAGGCGGCGACGGTACTCAAGGATGACGTCTCCCGAATCACGGTCTGGAAGCCCAGGTTGTCGGGGCCAAAGGAGTGGGGCAACAACTCGGCCAGCGTAAACGTGCGGCGCAGCCCGTCCGGCCCGCAGACGTGGACCGGCGTGTCGGCGTCGGCGAATTCGCGCAGGCGCTGGCGGCAACCGCCGCACGGCGTACAGGGCCTCGGGTCGTCCGCCGTCCCGCCCAGCACCGCGATGGCCCGGATGCGCCGGTCGCCGGCCGCCACCATGGCGGCGATGGCCGACGCCTCGGCGCATTGCCCCTGTGGATAAGCGGCGTTCTCGACGTTGCAGCCGACGTGAACCCGCCCGCTCTCGCCCAGAATGGCGGCCCCGACAGGAAACCGGGAATAGGGCGCCCAGGCCCGTTCCCGAACCTGCCGCGCGGCGGCGATCAGTTCATCAAGCCCGGCCATGCGTCAGCGCTCCTTGGCGTAGGGAATGCCGCTGGCCTTGGGCGCCACCGCCTTGCCGACGAAGCCCGCCAACAACAAAACGGTAAGCACATAAGGCAGCATCTGGATGAAGTGTACCGGAATCACGCCGATACCCGGCAGCGCCACGCCCTGCAACCGCACCTGCACGGCGTCGGTGAAGGCAAACAACAGGCAGGCGAACAGCGTCGGTACCGGGCGCCACTTGCCGAAGATCAGCGCCGCCAGCGCCAGATAGCCCTTCCCCGCCGTCATGTCGCGCACGAAGTTGGAGCCGTGGGCCGTTGACAGATAGGCACCGGCCACGCCCGTCAGCGCGCCGCAGATCACCAGTGCCTGATAGCGCAGTGCCTCCACCGGGACGCCGGCGGTATCCACCGCGCCGGGATTTTCGCCTACCGCCCGCAGGCGCAGCCCGAACCGGGTGCGGTAAAGAACGAAGCCGGTCACCGGCACCGCCACGAAGGCGGCGTAGACCAGGATGTTGTGGCCGCTGATCAACTCCTGATAGAGATAGCCCAGCACCGGCACGTCCCTCAGCGTCTCGGTCAGCGGCAAGATCAGCGACTGGAAGCGTCCGCCGGGCGGCAGCAACGGCGTCTGCCCGCCTTGCCGGAACCACGCGAAGGCCAGCGTCGGCGCCAACCCCGCCACCAGGATATTGATCGCCATGCCCGAAACCACCTGGTTGCCATGGTGGGTGATGCAGGCGTAGCCGTGGATCAGCGCCACCGCCATCGACACGGCGACGGCGGCGGCCAGCCCCGCCCACGGGCTGCCGGCGAGATAGGACACCGCCCCGGCGGTAAAGGCGCCGGCCAGCATCTGCCCTTCCAGCCCGATGTTCACCACCCCCGACCGTTCGGAATAGAGCCCGGCCAGCGCCGCCAGGATCAGCGGCGTGGCGACGCGGAAGGTCGAGTCGAGCAGCAGGACGGCGACAGTGAAGGACTCAGGCACCGCGACCGCCTTCCACCGGCCCACGTCGGCGGAACAGCGCCTCGATCCTCGGCTTGAACAGGTTCTCCAAGGCACCGGCGAACAGGATCACCAGCCCCTGGATCACCACCACCATCTCGCGGTTGATGGTCTGGAACTCGAACGACAACTCGGTGCCGCCCTGATAAAGCGCGCCGAACAGCAGGGCGGCCAGCATGATCCCCACCGGGTGGTTGCGGCCCATCAGCGCCACGGCGATGCCGACGAAGCCCACCCCACCGGTGAAGTTCAGGAGGATGCGGTGCTGCACCCCCAGCACCTCGTTGATGCCGACGAAGCCGGCCAGCGCCCCGGAAATCAGCATGGCCAGGATGATGGTGCGCGACGGCGCGATGCCGGCGTATACGGCGGCGCGTTCGTTCCGGCCGACGGTGCGGATCTCATAGCCCCAGCGGGTATGCCGGACGAAAACGTGAAACCCGATGCAGCACAGGATCGCCAGCAGGAACGACAGGTTGAGCGGCGACCTCGTGATGGGGATGCCCAACCACCCCAGCGCCTGTTCCATCGACGGCAGCCAGGTGGACGGATGGAACTCGCGGGTTTCCGGCGATTGCTGGCCCGGCTTGATCAGCACGTCCACCAGCAGCCACGTCATTACCGAAGCGGCGATGAAGTTGAACATGATGGTGGTGATGACGATGTGGCTGCCGCGTTTGGCCTGAAGCCACGCCGGGATGAAGGCCCACCCCGCGCCGAACAGTGCCGCCGCGGCGATGGCGCTTACCATCACCACCGGCCACGGCCACCCCGGCAGGGCCAGCGCTACCAGCCCGGCGCCCAAGCCGCCGATATAGGCTTGGCCCTCGCCGCCGATGTTGAACAACCCGCAGTGGAAGGCGATCGCCACCGCCAGACCGGTGAAGATGAAGTCGGTAGCGTAATAAAGGGTGAAGCCGATAGCCTCGGGATAGCCCACCGCCCCCGACACCAGCACCTCCAGCGCCGCCAGCGGGTCCTCGCCGATGATGCGGATCACCACTCCGGACAGGACGAAGGCCGCCAAAAGGTTCAAGAGCGGCAAAAGGCCGATGCTGACCCACCGCGGCACGTCGCCCGGCGCGCCTGAGCCCCTCATGCCCCCGCCTCTCTCATCCGCCAATCCCCTTTGATTCCCGCCCCTTCCACTTTGGCGAAAGTGCCGCGAGACAAGCGTCGACGCAAGCGGAGAAGGCGGCGCGCACCACTCCGGCACAACCACGCCGCACAACAAAACCACCCTAAGATTGTAACCGCCCGTCTGGAGTCATATTACTTTTGAACATTTGCATCAAAACACGCGGAAATATATGAGATTCCACCCAGCGGTCCATGACTTTCCTTTTGGACAAATCTTATAAATCATGAGAAACACCAAAGATTTATGCGGCATAATAAAATATTCCGCCCATTCACAGCACTGTCATGAAAAAAATATCGAGATAAATATTTATAAATTAGGCACCTAACAACTGATCTTTGTCAACATAACCCAATATTCACACCTCACCACAGCCTTAACACACGATGCAACGCGAGTTAATTTGTGGCTGGATTCGGCATCAGCTTTTTCAAATGAACGCGACAAGGCCGATTTGAGAATGGATTTTTCGCCAAAGGACAAGCCGGCCGTCACCGCGCTTGCCAGCGGGGTGATTCCCATGCCACCCCACTCCACCGACCATCGGATGGAAGGCCGCCCGTCTCGCTGGCCGGCGGGGTTCATGGGGCGCGTGACGTCCAAGGTTCTGCTGGTTGGAATCCTCGGCCTGTTTCTGGTCGTCGGCGGAGGGCTTGGCATCCTGGCCCTTTGGACCGAGCACCGGAGCCTCCTGCGCCAAGCCGAATTCAACGTGTGGAATGTAAGCCGCCTCCTTGAGCAGCACGCGATACGGACGCTACAGAGCTGCAACCTCGTAATGCAGCGCGCTGCCAACGGCCTGTCGCTGGAGTCGCTGGGCCAGGGGACGTCGCTGAACGAGGAGGCCCGGCAGAGGATGAGGATACGGGATTTCGCCCTGGCGCTCCCGGAAGCCGGCTCGCTACGTGTTTTCGACCGCTGGGGCCGTCTCGTCCTGTGGTCGGACCCGTCCCCCACCCCTCCTGTCGATGCCGGCACTTCGCCCTTCCCCCACGCGCCTGCCGCCAACGTTACCGGCCTTTTGATCAGCCCGCTGACGACCGATGGCCCGAACGGCGCGCCGTTTTTCGCCATCAGCCGTTCCATCACCGGCGGGGACGGGACCACCGCCGGCTTCATCACGGCGGCGATCGACGCCCAGCGTTTCACCAATTTCCATGACCATGTCAACCTGGGCGCAAACGCGGTTCTGGCCATCCTGCGCACCGACGGCATGCCGGTCCTGCACCAACCCCTCGACCACGGCGCCGTGGGGCTCGACCATTCCCAAACGGCGCTGTTCCAGGAGCACCTGCCCCGCTCGCCGTCGGGCATTTATCGAGCCCACGCCAAGGCCGACGGCATCGAGCGGATCTTCGCCTACCAGACCCTGCCGGGGTTACCGCTCGTTGCGGTGGCCGCGATCGCGGTGGACGAGGCGCTTTTGCCCTGGTGGCACAGCACCATCCGCCTTGCCGCCCTCGGCCTCGCCGCGCTGGCCATGCTGTTCGCCTTGTCGCTGGTGACCCTGCGGAGCATCCGCCGGGAGGAGGCCGGCTGGCTGGCCGTTCAACAGGCCATCGACGCCCTGGTCGAGAACAATGAAAACCTTGAGATGAAGATAGAGGAGCGTACCGCGCAGTTGTGCCAGATCAACACCCGGCTGAAATCCGCCCTCGACCAGAAGGACGTGCTCCTTAAGGAAGTCAATCACCGGGTCAAGAACAGCCTCCAGATGATCTCAAGCCTGCTCACTCTTCAGAGCGGGACTGTCGCCGAGTCCGATGCCCGGCGTCACCTGACGGAGGCCTGCAACCGCGTGACCACCGTCGCCCAGATCCACCAGCGGCTTTACGAATCCGCCCGGTTCGAAACCGTGGAGTTCAGCGGGTTTCTACACGGCTTATGCGCCGATCTGGCATCGTCACTGGTGACGGGACCGGAGGGCTCGGCGATCGCCGTGACGGCCGACGACGCCGACCTGCCGATCGACGAAGCCATTCCGCTGGCTCTCATCGCCAACGAGCTGGTCACCAACGCCCTGAAGTACGCCTACCTGCCCGGCCAGGATGGGGCGGTGACTGTCGAGTTCCACGCCCTGCCCGACGGGCGCCGGGTGTTGACGGTGGCCGATTGCGGTGCCGGACTGCCCGACGACTTCGAGCCAAGCCGCCGCGGCGGCCTGGGCATGCAGGTGGTTACGGCGCTGGTGGGTCAACTCGACGGTGACCTGCACCTCGACCGCCAGCCGCCCGGCGTGCGGTTCACCATCACCCTGCCCGCCCGTTCCGCCATGGCGTGAGCGCCGCTCCCCTGAGTCGGCGCTCACGCCGTTTCCGTGATTCCCGCCATCATCAATCCCAGGCGCCGCTCCGTCGCCTCCCCACCCGGCATCTCGCCGACCAGGCGTCCGTCGAACATCACCAGGATGCGGTCGGACAAGGCCATGATCTCGTCCAGTTCAGCCGACACCAGGACAAGGCCCTTGCCCTGATCGCGAAGCTGGATCAGCCGGCGGTGAATGAACTCGATGGCGCCGATATCGACGCCGCGCGTCGGCTGGCCGACGAGCAACAGGTCGGGCGATCGCTCGATCTCGCGCGCCAGCACGATCTTTTGTTGATTGCCGCCCGAAAAGCTGGCGGTGGTGAGGCGCGGACTGTGGGGCCGCACGTCGTACGCGCTCATCTCACGGTCGCAGCGCGCCACCACCGCTCCCCGGTCCATCAGCACGCGACCATTATACTCCCTGTCGCCCTGATAGCCCAGGATGGCGCTTTCATTGGCTTCGAACGAGACGACCAGCCCCACCTTCTGCCGGTCTTCGGGCACATGGGCCACGCCCGCCCGGCGCAGGCCCCAGGCGGTGAAGACGTCCCGGCGCTCGCTGGCCGGCTCGCCGCGCAGGCGGACCGTGCCGGAGCGGATCGGGCGGATACCGGCCAATGCCTCCAGCAATTCCGACTGGCCGTTGCCCGATACCCCGGCAATGCCAATGATCTCCCCGGCCCGTACGGAGAAGCTGACGTCCTTGACGCGCGCCACCCCTCGGCCATCGACCACGCTCAGCCCCTCGACGTCGAGCACGGCCTCGCCCGGCCGGGCCGGGGCCTTGTCGACGCGCAGCAGCACTCTGCGCCCCACCATCAGCTCGGCCAGCCGCTCGCGGCTGGTTTCGGCCGTGGCCACGCTGGCCACCACCTCGCCCCGGCGCATGACCGTGACGTGGTCGGTCAGGTCCATGATCTCGCGCAGCTTGTGGGTAATGATGATGATCGTCCGGCCCTGGTCGCGCAGCGCCCGCAGGATGCGGAACAGGTGCTCCACCTCTTGCGGCGTCAACACGCCGGTGGGCTCGTCCAGGATCAAGATCCCGGCGCCACGGAACAGCGCCTTCAAAATCTCCACCCGCTGCTGGAGCCCCACCGGCAGGTCGCCGGTCCTGGCGTCCGGGTCCACCTCCAGGCCGTAGTCGCGCTGGAGACGTTGCAGTTCGGCGCGGACGTGCGCCATTCCCGCCCCCAGCATCGGCCCCCCCTCGGCGCCCAGCAGCACGTTCTCCAGCACGGTGAAGGTGTCCACCAGCATGAAATGCTGGTGGACCATGCCGATGCCGGCGGCGATCGCATCGCGAGGGGAGCGGATGGGAATGGGACGCCCGCCCACCCGCACCTCGCCACCATCGGCCGGCAGGAAGCCGTAGACGATGCTCATGATCGTCGATTTGCCGGCCCCGTTCTCCCCGACGATGCCGTGGATCGAGCCCCCGCCCACCGCGAACGAAACGTCCCGGTTGGCGTGGTTGACGCCGAACCACTTGTGGATGCCGCGAACCTCAAGGGCCGGGACGCGCACGGGCGGCTCTGGAATGGCGGAGGTCAGGGCTTGTACGGCTCGACCTTCAGCCTACCGGCGATGATCCTGGCCCTGGCCTCCTCCACCGCCTTTTCCATGTCCCGCGTGACCACGGGCTGGTTGTGCTCGTCAAGCGCGTAGCCGACGCCGTCTTCCTTGAGGCCCAGGTTTTTGGTGCCGGTGGTCCAGGTACCGTTCTTGGCCGACATCAGACAGTCGTAAACGGCATTGTCGACGCGCTTGAGCATCGAGGTCAGCACCTTGCCCGGATGAATCCAGTTCTGGTTGGAATCAACGCCGATCCCCAGCTTGCCGCCGTCAGCCGCCGCCTGAAGCACCCCCAGGCCGGTGGCGCCGGCGGCGGCATAGACCACGTCGGCGCCACGGTCGAACTGGCTCTTGGCCAGCTCGGCGCCGCGGGTGGGATCGTTCCAGGCGGACGGGGTGGTGCCGACCATGTTTTGGAACACCTCGGCCTTCGGGTTGACGTGCCTTGCCCCCTGCTCGTAGCCGGCCAGGAAGTTGCGGATCAGCGGGATATCCATGCCGCCGACGAAACCGACCTTGCCGGTCTTCGACGCCAGGGCGGCCAGCATGCCGACGAGAAACGAGCCCTCGTGCTCCTTGAAGACGATGGACTGGATGTTGGGGCCTTCCAGGGCCTCGTCGATCAGGCAGAACCGGGTGCCGGGAAACTCGGCCGACACCTTCCTCATCGCCTCGGCATGGGCGAAACCGGCGGCGACGATGATGCTGGCGCCACGGCGCGCCATGTTGCGCTGGGCCTGCTCGCGCTGCGCCTCGTTGGTGATCTCGAACTCGCGGTAGGAGATGCCGGACTCCTTCTTGAAACGCTCGGCTCCCCGGTAGGCGGCTTCGTTGAACGATTTGTCGAACTTGCCGCCCATGTCGAAGATCACGGCCGGTTGAAAGTCGCCCGCGCGCGCCGCCCCCGCCACCAGCATCGCCGCCATCGCCGCGGCCATGAAGATGCCTTTCATTCCGGTCCCCAAGCTTGGTGAAATCCTCGACGGCGCAAGAATACCCCTTCCCCGAAGGTGGGCAAAAAGAAATTGCGCCGAATACCCGCGTCATGGGCAAAGAGCTACCCCTACCGCGCCCGAACCCGCCGGCCCCGCCCGGCGTTGTTCTCCTACCACTCCAATCCGACGAAGGCCGATCAACACCCGCCAGGAGGACACGCGGTGTTCGACGACTACCCCCCCAACGATCAGAAATACACCGAACCCGAAGAGCTGGCGAACGTCGCCACCCATGGCTTGGGCGCGCTCTTGGCGCTGGCGGGGCTGGTGGCACTTCTGGGAGAGGCGGCCCCGCGCCGCGACTCCATGCTCACCGTCGCCCTGGCCGTCTACGGCGCGACCCTGGTGCTGGCGTATCTATCTTCCACCCTCTACCACTCGGCCCGCTGCCGGCGGAAGAAGCGGCTGTTCAAGGTTTGCGACCACGCGGCCATTTTCCTGCTCATCGGCGGGACCTACACCCCTTTTGCCGGTCTTGTGCTGGGCGACGCCGGCGGCCGCGATCTCCTGGCGGTGGTATGGGGGCTGGCGCTGACCGGCGTGGCGGCCAAGGTCTACACGGTCCACCGCTTCGAATACCTGTTCGTGGCCTTCTATCTCGGCCTGGGCTGGCTGGGCGTCACCATGGCCGGTCCCATGACCGAGCGCCTGCCCCCCGAGGGAGTGGCGTGGCTGGTGGGCGGGGGGCTGGCCTACACGGCGGGCGTCATCTTCTATCTTTGGGAGCGGCTGCCCTTCAACCACGCCGTCTGGCACCTTTTCGCGCTGGCGGGAAGCGCCTGTCACTTCGTCGCCATCTTCCGATATGTGGTCCCCCCTATCGCTTGAGGGACGGCCGGCACTTCCGGTTGAGGTGGGCACCCGGGCGGGCTATAAGAAGCCGCCCGGCCGGTCACCGCCGGGCGGTGGAGGCAGATCTAAGGACCCAAGACGGTGGTAAACGGCCTGGTGGTGTTGCTGCAGGGGATTGTTCTGGGGTTCGTCATTGCCGCCCCCGTCGGCCCGATCGGCCTGCTATGCGTGAAGCGGACGGTGGAACACGGTCCCGGCATCGGTTTCGCCACCGGCCTCGGTGCCGCCGTGGCGGACACCTTCTATGGTGCGGTGGCGGCCTTTTCGCTGTCGGCCATCATCGCCTTCATCACCGGGTACGAAAGCCACTTCCGCCTGTTCGGCGGGCTGTTCATGCTGGCGGTGTCGTGGCGGGCGTTCCGCTCGCGGCTGGCGCAGGCCGCCGAAGCCCCCGACGCCAAGACCTGGGCCAGCGCTTTCGTCACCGGGGTGGTGCTGACGCTGACCAACCCGGTCACCATCCTGGCTTTCGTCGCCATTTTCGCCAGCTTCGGGCTGGGCGGCCATCTCGGCAACGTCGACGCCGCCACCATCGTCGCCGGTGTGTTCCTGGGCTCGGCGGGGTGGTGGCTGATCCTGTCGTCATCCATCGCGCTGGTACGCCACAAGATCGACGAACCGCTGCTCGTCCGCATCAACCGCCTGGCGGCGGTGGGGTTGGCGCTGTTCGGCCTGTGGGCGGTCGGCACCGGCGCGCGCGCGCTCCTCGCGGGCTGATCACGCGGGAATATAATAATCGTGAGTGCAAGATAATCGTGAGTGCAAGCACGCACTTTTCCCGCGCTCCGAATGACCAAAACTCCCGTTGAAGAAGAAACGGCAAGCGGTCCAGCGACGATTTAACGCATATTTTCCAGCCCTCCGCTCTAGGAATGCCGCCCAAAATCTGCGCATCTGTCGTCCAAGGTGAGTCCCAAGTGCTCACTCGGGAGCCAATAAAAGAGCCAAAGGCAGGAAACACTATGCTGTCGAAACTGTCCGTCAGCACGAAGATTGTCGCCGCCAACATAGTTTACATTCTCATGCTGGCCGCGATGGCCGTCGCCATCTTCCTTTTCGCCTCGCGCCAAGCGGGATACGTGACGGACGCCAAGCGGGCGGTGGAGGTGGCGGCCATCCAGGTGCCGCAGATCATCGCCATCATCGAGGAAGCCAAGATCGACGTCCTGGTCGTCCAGCAGTCGCTTTCCGACGTGTCGGCGTCGCGCGGCCAGGATGGTCTGGATAGCGGCTTCACCAACGCCGAGGCCGCCGCCAAGGGCTTCGAGGAGCGGATGGACACGGCGCGTCAGGCCGCCGAGGTGCTGAACCTGCCCGAAGTGGTGGCCGCCATCGCCGAAACGCGGGAGGCTTTTCCGCCGTTCTACGAGATCGGCAAGGCCATGGCGGAATCCTACGTATCCGACGGACCGCCCGGCGGCAATCCCCTGATGCCCGACTTCGACCGTAAGGCCCACGCGCTACGCGACAGCCTGGGCCGGTTGATCGAAGCCGCCGCCATGGCGTCGGACATCGCCACCGCCGAACTTCAGGTGGTGCTGGAGAACACCGACCAGGACTCGCAATCCCTGGTCACCACTGCCATGGGCATGGGGGCGGCCGGTCTGGTGCTTGGCCTGCTCATCGCGTCGGGCCTGCGCTGGAACGTGGTGCGCCCGCTCCACACCATGACCGACGTGATGGAAACCCTGGCCCAGGGGCATCTGGAGGTCCTCGTCCCCGCCGCCAACCGGCGCGACGAAATCGGCGCCATGGCCAAGGCGCTGGAGGTGTTCCGCGCCAACGCCCTGGAGGCGCGGCGCCTGGAAGAAGCCCAAAAAGCCTTCAACGCCCGCATGGAAGAGGGCAAAAAGGACGCCCTGCGCGCCATGGCCGACCGGGTGGAGCAGGAAACCACCGCCGCCGTCGACCGGGTGGCCGAGATGACCGGCCGCATGGCGTCGGGCGCGGATGACATGGCCGCCTCGGCCGAACGCATGAGCCTCAACTCCAGCAGCGTGGCGTCCGCCGCCAGCCAGGCTCTGTCCAATATCGAGGCGGTGGCCTCGGCCACCGAGGAACTGGCCGCCGCCACCCGCGAGATCGGCAGCCACATCACCCAAGCCGCCGCCGTTACCCAGAAGGCGGTGGGAGCGGGCGAGCGCACCCAGGCCACCATCCAGTCGCTGTCCCATACGGTGTCGCGGATCAGCGAGGTGGCCCAGCTCATCTCCAGCATCGCCAGCCAGACCAACCTGCTGGCGCTCAACGCCACCATCGAGGCCGCCCGCGCCGGCGAGGCGGGCAAGGGCTTCGCCGTGGTG
>DASPMK010000215.1:0-8100 GCA_035627075.1 Azospirillaceae bacterium | reverse complement strand
GCCTCTGGAAAAGCTGGCGAAACGGTTGGTCGACCGGCTGGATGACGAATCGGACGAACTTGATTCGGACCAGCGCCGTCGCCTGGACGCCGTGTCGCGCAGCCTCAACCGGCGCGGCACCCTGACGCTGGTGGCGTGGCGGGCCATGCTGAAGGCGTTGCGCGAGGATACGCCGCCGGGCTTCGTCGACTGGCTGGGCATCGACCGGCAGGACGGCCGCGACGCCGATGTCGGCCTTTACCGGCACTATATCGACCCCACCCAGCCGTTCGCCGCCGCGATGGGCGATCTGGCCCACGGCATGGTTATCACCTCCGCCACCCTGACCGACGGCACCGGCGACGCCGAGGAGGATTGGCGCGTCGCCGAGGGGCGCACCGGCGCTTTGCATCTGCCGCGCCCGGCCATCCGCGCCGCCGTGCCGTCGCCCTTCGACTACAAGCGCCGCACCCGCGTGCTGGTGGTGACCGACGTGCGCAAGGACGACATGACCCAGGTGGCGGCGGCCTACCGCGAGTTGTTCCTGGCGTCCGGCGGCGGCGGGCTGGGGCTGTTCACCGCCATCAGCCGGCTGCGCGCCGTCTACGACCGCCTCGTCGATCCACTGGACGGCGCCGGGGTGCCGCTCTACGCCCAGCATATCGACGCCCTCGACACCGCCACTCTGATCGATATCTTCCGGGGCGAGGAGCACGCCTGCCTCTTGGGTACCGACGCGGTGCGCGACGGGGTGGACGTGCCGGGGCGCAGCCTGCGGCTGATCGTGTTCGATAGGGTGCCGTGGCCGCGACCCGATATTCTGCACCGCGCCCGGCGCGACTTCTTCGGCGCCAAGCGCTACGACGACATGATCACGCGGCTGCGGCTGAAGCAGGCCTTCGGCCGGCTGGTGCGCCGCGCCGACGACGTGGGGGTGTTCGTTCTGCTCGACCCGATGATGCCGTCGCGGCTGCGGGGGGCGTTTCCGGACGGGGTGGAGGTTCAGCGCGTCGGGCTGGCCGAGGCGGTGCGCATCACCGGGGAATTCCTCGCCCCGCCCGATCCGGTGTGATCACACCCCGCCATAGAGCACCAGGAGCGCCGAGACCGGGATCACCGACAGCAGGGTCGATACCACGATCACGGCGGCGTTGCGCTCGGTATAGGTGCCGTAGTGCTCGGCCACCACGTAGGTCAGCCCCCCGGTAGGCAAGGCCGACAGAATGACGGCCGAAGCCATCCAGAATGGCTCCATGAAGAAAACATGGTCCGCCAGGAACCACGTCAGCACCGGCTGCCACAGCAGCTTCAGGGCGGTGATCCAGCCGATCTCGTTCCAGTCCGTCTCGATAGGGTGGGTGGACAGGAACAGGCCGACCGAGAACAGGGCGCATGGGCCGGCGGCGGCCCCCAGAAGCTCGCACAGGTTCACCACCGACGGCGGCATCGCCACCGTCGAGGCCCAGGTCGACCACATCAGCCCCAAGGCCGGGGCGACGATCAGCGGGTTGGTCAGCAGGGCCATCAGCACCGTGGCGAGGGCCAGCCAGAACCCTTTCCTCAAGTTACGTGAAAGTTCCAGCAGAATGATGGACACGGCGATCAGGCCGCCCGACAGCACCACGGTGGCGAGAATCGGCGGTCCCAGGTTGGTCGAACCGAAGGCCGCCAGGAACAGCGGGATACCGATGTAGCCGGTATTGGAGAAGCTCGCGGTCAGCCCTTGCAGGCACATCACGCCGGGTCGCTCGCGGTGGAGAAGCCACCCCAGTGCCGCCCCCGCCGTGAACACCACCAGCGCCGAGCCGAGGAAGGCAAAAATGAAGGGCTTGTAGAAGAACACCTCCGGCGGATGCCGGGCGGTGCCGAGGAACAGGATCGGCGGCAGGGCGATCCAGTAGACGAATTTATCGAAGATTTCCGGCGCCTCCCTGCCCAACAGGCCGAACGCCCCGGCCAGATAACCGGCCAGGACGATGGTGAAGATCGGAAGGGCGACATTGAAGACGACGGACATCAGGATCAGGTTATTAGGTGAGCTGTGGGATTACCGCAACCCCAAGCCGCGCCAGGGCCGCCGCCGACAAACCTTTTCGGCGCCGCTGTCGGAACCCCTCCTGGCCCCGCCCGCGGCGTCGCCGCAAAATTCGCGGGACAAGCTGAAGGCGGCGTCCTTGATCGTGGAGCTGGCGGTGTGGTCAAGGCGACGTTGTAACCAATGCGCTCTGCTCTTGCCCAGCCCGGAAAATCCCTTCGCCAACCACCCGCGCCAAGTGTAGTGTAGGGTGTTGGTTAAGACGACGCCGGAAGGGCGTCCCGAGGACATTGGCTGTTCTTTGCGCAGAGGCTCCATGAAGGCCATTCCCGAGCTGTTCTCTCCGCCCGTCCCGGGCCCGAAGCCGGCCGCGACCCAGCCGGGCGCCCGGCCGGCTGCCGATGGCCCCAGCTTTCAGAATGCCTTGGAGGGTGTGCAGACCGCTTCGGCCCCGCCGGTGCCGGGCTCGAAGCCGTTGCGCGGCGTGCCGGGGCCGCGCGCCGGCGCCACTCCAGCGGCACTCCAGGTGATGCAGGCGACACAGCAGGCCACCGGGGGCGATGCCAGCCACTACAAGGCTCTGCTTGCCCAGGCGACGGTGGAAAGCCGCCTCAACCCCCAGGCAAAGAACCCCCGGTCCTCGGCCGCCGGCGCCTTCCAGTTTCTGGAACGGACGTGGCTCGACATGGTTCGTCGCCACGGTTCGTCCATGGGGCTGGGCGATCTCGCCGGGAAAGTCACCGTGCGCAAGGGCGTGCCCCATGTGGCGGATGCCGCAACGCGCCAGCAGATCCTGAACCTGCGGCACGATGTGAAGCTGTCGGCCGGCATGGCGTCGCGCTACCTCTCGGAGTGCAAATCGCAACTCTCTCGCCACCTCGGTCGGCAGGCCACCGATACCGAGAGCCGCATCGCCTACGTGCTGGGTGTGGGCGGGGCGAAGAATCTGATCCGCACGGCGGAAACCAAGCCGGAGGTGATCGCCGCGACGCTGATGCCGCGTGCCGCCAAGGCCAATCAGCCGCTGTTCTTCAGCCGTGGCGGGCATCCCTTCACCGCCGCCGAGGCGCTGGACAACATCAAGAATCGCATGGAGCGTCACCAGCGCTCCATGTTCGCCGCCATCGACGAACCAGGCGGCGCCGAGGCTGCCGCCTTGGGCCAGAGCGGCGCCCAAGCCGGCATCTTGGACCAGGGCGGTACCAGGGCCGCCACTTCGGACATCGCGTTCGAGCCGCCGGTCGATGTCTTCAGCGGGGATGATGCCGCTGACGATCCGGGTGAAAACACCTCCACCGCTTAAGCATCCGCCCGGACGCCTTGCGCGACGGTCGTCCCTTTGGTGCAACTCGATGGCACGAAGCAAAAAAGAGGCCGCGGGGTGACAACCTCGCGGCCTGGAATCAGTTGCCCAAGGGACCAGCCCTTGGTTGAAGCGGCGGAACGCGGGAGCGCAAGGTCCCCCGTTCCGCCGAGGGGCATTACACCCGGTTCATGCGATTATCGATAAGGTCGGTCACCACGGTGGGATCGGCCAGCGTCGAGGTATCGCCCAAGGCTTCGTATTCGTTCGCGGCGATCTTGCGCAGAATGCGGCGCATGATCTTGCCCGAGCGGGTCTTCGGCAGGCCGGGCGCCCACTGGATGAGGTCCGGCGTGGCGATCGGGCCGATTTCCTTGCGGACCCAACCCACCAGTTCCTTCAGCAGCGCGTCCGTCGGTTCCTCACCGGCGTTCAGCGTGACGTAGGCGTAGATGCCCTGACCCTTGAGGTCGTGCGGATAGCCGACGACGGCGGCCTCGGCCACCTTCGGGTGGGCGACCAGCGCGCTCTCGATCTCGGCGGTACCCAGGCGGTGGCCCGACACGTTGATCACGTCGTCGACGCGGCCGGTGATCCAGTAATAGCCATCGGCATCGCGCCGGCAACCGTCACCGGTGAAGTACTTGCCCGGGAAGGTCGAGAAGTAGGTCTGGACGAAGCGCTCGTGGTCGCCGAACACGGTACGCATCTGGCCGGGCCAACTGTCGGCGATGCAGAGATTGCCCTCGGTCTCGCCTTCCAAAATCTGGCCTTCGTTGTCGACGACCACCGGCTGGACACCGAAGAACGGCTTGGTGGCCGAACCCGGCTTCAGGTCGATGGCGCCCGGCAGCGGGGTGATGAGGATGCCGCCGGTTTCGGTCTGCCACCAAGTGTCGACGATCGGGCAGCGCTGGTCGCCCACCACGTTGTAGTACCACAGCCACGCTTCGGGATTGATGGGCTCGCCCACCGAACCGAGGATGCGCAGGGACTTGCGGGAGTGCTTCTTGACCGGGGCCTCGCCTTCGCGCATCAGCGAGCGGATGGCGGTGGGGGCGGTGTAGAAGATGTTGACCTGATGCTTGTCCACCACCTGCCAGAAACGGCCGGAGTCGGGGTAGGTGGGCACGCCTTCGAACATCAAGGTGGTGGCGCCGTTGGCCAGCGGACCATAGACGATGTAGCTGTGCCCGGTGACCCAGCCCACGTCGGCGGTACACCAGTAGATGTCGCCGTCCTTGTAGTCGAAGACGTACTGGTGCGTCATCGACGCGTACACCAGATAGCCGCCGGTGGTGTGCAGCACGCCCTTGGGCTTGCCGGTCGAACCGGAGGTGTACAGGATGAACAGCGGGTCTTCGGCGCTCATCTCCTCGGGCGGGCAATCGTCGGAAACCTTGGCGGCCTCCTCGTGGTACCAGATGTCGCGGCCTTCGGTCCAGGCGACGTTGCCGCCGGTATGCTTGACCACCAGCACCTTCTTGACGCAATCGCAGGCATCGACCGCCTTGTCGGCGTTGGCCTTCAGCGCCACCTTGCGGCCGCCGCGCAGGCCCTCGTCGGAGGTAATGATGAAATGGCTGTCGGCGTCCTGAATGCGATCCCTCAGGCTGTCGGGCGAGAAGCCGCCGAACACCACCGAATGGACCGCGCCGATGCGCGCGCAGGCCAGCATGGCGTACGTGGCTTCCGGAATCATCGGCAGATAGATGGTGACGCGGTCGCCCTTCTTGACGCCATTGGCCTTCATGACGTTGGCCAGACGGCAGACCTGCTGGTGCAGCTCCTTGTAGGTGATCTTCTTGTCGACGTTGGGGTCGTCGCCTTCGAAGATGATGGCGACCTGATCCCCGCGCGTGGCCAGGTGGCGATCAATGCAGTTGTACGCGACGTTGAGCGTACCGTCGTAGAACCAGCGGATGTGAACGTCGCCGGTGAAGCTGACGTCCCTTACCTTGGAGTACGGCTTGATCCAGTCCACGCGTTTGCCGTGTTCGCCCCAAAAGGCCTCCGGGTCCTGGGCGGACTGGGCGTACATTTTTTCGTACGCGGCCTTGTCGATAAGGGCGTTCTTGGCCACGTCCGCCGGCACGGGAAAGAGGGTCTGATTGGACATTGTTACGCGATTCCCCCTAAATTTGGTTTTGTTGCACTGTCGGGCGTTTGGGGGCGCCTGCATTGGGAGCCCCTGACATTCCCGGCCATTATCCACAGCTCAGGGGGCGGAAACAAGTCGCCACGGCAACCGCAATGACCGGCAAGGCCCTTTTTGGCCTTTCTTCATGGACCGGACGTATAACGAAAGTTTCGCAAATATTCCGATGCTCCGGGACGATGAGCCACCGGGCCTTGCGGGTTCTGCGACAGTTGCCATCAAGGGGATGATCGGGACACTGGTCCGTGGATAGGAGGTTGAGTAAGGGTTAACCATCTTTTAACAAACTAGCGCTTATCTGGGATACGCTATCAACACGGCAACGGCATGGATTCCGGACCATGGCAAGCGACACCATCGCGGATGGCGGCAACTCGGGCGACGGTCAGAACGGTGGGGCCGAGGTGGTGGGACGGTTGAGCCAAGTCTCCCACCGGACCAGCCTGATGATCATCGACGCCACCCTGCGCGCCGTGCCCAAGAACGACCTCGACTTCGCCCAGGCGCACGCCGAGGCCAAGGCGTTGGCCGGGCGTATGCTCCGTGCCACGGAGGATTTCGCCGCGGTGCTGGCGCCGGTGACCTGAGCGCGGCGGACGCCGCCCCGCGCCCCCGTGGGCGCGAAGCCAAGCGGCCGGATGGCCGCAACTGGTATCATACCAAAGGCGGTTGATGGCTTCCATCAACCGCCTTTGGTTCAAACCCGACAGCACAGTGCGGAGCACTGTGCGGAAGGGGGATACGGGCGGCAAATCATGGAAGTGTTCAAACGCCGCCCGTATCAGTCGTCGTGGTAGACCACATGATCGTCATCAAGGCCGACCGGGACGGGCGTCAGGAGCTTGCCGACACACGGGCCGGAGACGCAGGCCCCATCCTCCACCAGGAACAGGGCGCCATGCATGGCGCACATCAGGTATTGGCCGTCGGGGCTCATGAAGCGGTCGGGCGTCCAGTCCAAGGGCGCGCCGACGTGCGGGCAGGAATTCACATAGCCGTGAACGGCGCCGCCCCGGCGAGCCACCAGGATGATGATCTTGCCGGCGCCCGCGCCCACGGTGAAGCCGCGCGCCTGCCCATCGGGAATCGCCTCAAGCCGGCAGAGGCGCCGCTCAGGCATCGATCCCCGCCAACTCGCAAATCCGCTCCCATTCGTCGCCGGCAACCGGGCACACCGACAGGCGCGACTGGCGCACCAGCGCCATCTTCGACAGCAGTGGGTCGGCCTTGATCCGTTTCAGCGTCACCGGGGTCTTCACCGGCATCAGCGCCTTCATGTCCACCATGCCGAAGCGGCCGGTGACGTCGGAGGGGTCGGGATAGTATTCGCGCGCCACCTCGACGACGCCGACGACTTCCACTCCCTCGTTGGAGTGGTAGAAAAACGCCCGATCCCCCAGCCTCATGGCCTTCAGGTTGTTGGACGCCTGGTAGTTGCGCACGCCGTCCCAGTGGGTGGTGCCGTCGGCGATCATGCGCTCCCAGGAATACTTGAAGGGTTCCGACTTCACTAGCCAGCGGGACATGAGTCCTTCTCCGCGATCAGTCCTTGGGGTAGACGCGCCGCCAAGGGCGGATAGTTACCGACTCGAACAGGCCGGCTTGGGCGTAGGGATCTTCCACGGCAAACGCGTCGGCGGCCGCGCGGTCGTCGCACTCGACGATGAGAATTGAACCGACCATCGACTGGCCGTCGTCCGACAGCAGGGGGCCGGCGGCGAACAGGCGCTCGGCATGGCGCTCCAGAAACGCCAGATGCGCGGCGCGGTTGGCCGTGCGCACCTCGGCGTGTCCGGGCTTGTCGGCGCAGTAGAAGCTGAAGAGCATGGGAGAACTCCCGAAAGACGCGTTGAAGGGGACGCTAGCGCACTTGGAGGCGGCGTTCCAGAGGCGACTCGGCGGGCGGCGTCAGCGCCCTTCGATGCGGAACGGCCGGGACAAGAGGCCCGCCACCGTCGCGCCGATGTCCGCGCCGGCGTTGAGGATGGCATCCACCGCCGCGCAAATCGGCATGTCGACGTTCATCCTGGCCGCCAGCCCGACCACCGCGCCGGCGGTGTAGACGCCCTCGGCGACGGAGTGCCGCTCGGCCAGGATGTCGGCCAGATGGCGGCCCTGGCCCAGCGCCAGGCCGAGCGACATGTTGCGCGACTGGGGCGAGGTGCAGGTCAGCACCAGATCGCCCAGCCCCGACAGGCCGCCCAGCGTCTCCGGACGGGCGCCCAGCGTCAGCGCCAGCCGGGTGATTTCGGCCAGCCCCCGCGTGACCAGGGCGGCGCGGGCGTTGTCGCCCAGTCGGCGGCCGTCGACGATGCCGCAGGCGATGGCCAATACGTTCTTGACCGCCCCGCCTACCTGGGCGCCGACCACGTCGTCCGACAGATATGGCCGGAAGAAACGGCTGCCGAGCGTTTCCACCAGCCGGGCGCCCAGTTCCGTATCGGCGCAGGCCAGCGTCACGGCGGTGGGCAGGCCGCGCGCCACCTCGGCGGCGAAGGTGGGGCCTGACAGCACCGCCGGCACCGCCTGTGGCAGGACCTCGGCGACAGACTCGCTCAACAGGCGGAAACCGCCCTGCTCGATGCCCTTGGCGCAGATCACCGCCGCCGTTCCCGGCGCCACATG
>DASPMK010000214.1:0-5929 GCA_035627075.1 Azospirillaceae bacterium | reverse complement strand
CGCCGTCGGGCATGGGGCGGTGGCGGGTTTCCAGCACGACGCCGTCGACCCGGTGGAAGCGGTAGCCGTAGGGCTCGGCCTTGCGGGCGAGTTCCACCCGCTCGGCCAGCAGACACTCGGGATCGGCGACCTCGCCGTAGTCGCCGCGCCCGATGTTCTGCCGCACGATGTCGGTGAAAGGACAGCCGATGTAGAGCAAGTCGTGCGGCAGGGAGAAAAGGTCCTCGTAGCGCTGGTTCCACACCACCAGCCGCATGTCCTTGTCGAACACGCTGATGGCGTCCGACATGGCATCGAGCGTGCTTTCGAGCTGAACCCGCTTGTCCTCCAGCTCGGCCGTCCGCTCGCGCACGCGCACCTCCAGCGAGCCGGCCAACCCCTCCAGCTCCGTCGCGAAGCGCTTGCGGTCGGTGACGTCGCTGTAGGTGGTGACGAAGCCGCCGCCCGCGATCGGCATGCCGCGCACTTCCAGCACGCGGCCGTCCTGGCGGACGCGCTCGTAGACGTGGGCTTCCCGCCGCCGCGCCAGTTCCATGCGCAGCACCGTCAGCTCATCGGGATCGCCGGGGCCGAACTCGCCGCGTTCGGCGCTGAAGCGGATGAAGGTTTCCATCGGCGTACCGACCTGGGCCAGGACGCGCGGAAGATCCAGCACCTCCCAGGCCAGGCGGTTCCAGGCGACGAGACGCAGATCGCCGTCGAACACCGTGACGCCCTGGTTGAGGTTTTCCAGCGTCGTTTCCAGGCAGGCCTCGCGGGCCTTGGCCGAAACCAGATCGAAGACGGTGAGGATGGACCCGCCGTCGGCATCCGCCCCAAGCGAAAGCCCGAGGGTCCGGCCGCCGCTCCCCGGCGCCTCGACCAACTCACCGGCCCGGAGGCGCCGAAGCAGGCCCTCGACGCCATTGACGCCGACGAGCATCTCCGCCAGTGCCGTGCCGGCGGATGCCGCCGGCAGGCCGAGGTGGCGCACCAACATCGCGTTGGCCCAGGTCAGCCGGCCTTCGGCATCGAAGCGGGCAAAGCCGGGTCCCACCCCCGCGGCCGCTTCCACCTCGCCCGCATCGAGCGTCACGGTAGCCAGTCGTTCCTCCGTATATGTCCCCCGTCGCCCTCGGCTCCGCCACCAGGACGCACCTTCACTCCTTTGGCACTAAACTGTCGCCGGAGGATAAGTTACTTTCGAACATATCGGAAGCCGCTTGCGCGGGGCAGGATGCCGCGCCCGGCACGAGACGCGTCGGGCGCGGGGCTTCAACTGGAGCCGGCGCCCGTTCCCGTTCCCATGCCACCGGGACCACCCTGGATCACGATTTCGACGCGGCGGTTGGCCTGCCTGCCGGCCTCGGTCGAGTTGGGGGCCACCGGGCTGGACTCGCCCATGCCCTGGGTGATCAAGCGGTTGGGATCGACCCCGCGCTGAACCAGGGCGTTGCGAACCGCCAACGCCCGCTCCTCCGACAGCCGGAGATTGGTTTCATCGGAGCCGGTGGCGTCGGTGTAGCCCTCGATACGGATCTGACGCTCCGGGTTGTCGCCCAGGAACTGGGCCAGGCGGTCGAGGCTGTCGCCGGCTCCCGGCGTAAGCTCGGCCTGACCCGTGGCGAACAGCACGTCGCCCAGCGTCGCCACCAAACCGCGCTCGGTCTGGACGGCCTGAAGCTGCTGCTCCAATTCCTGGGTGCGGCCTTCGAGGATCGCCTGCCGGCGCAGGTCGCCGGCATTGGCGACAACGTCGCGGGCCTCCTTCATGGCGGCGGTTTCCTGGGCGATGGCCACCCGTTGGTTGGCGAGGTAGGCCTGATGCTGGACAAGGCCGGTATCCTCGCCCTCGTTTGCCGAGGTTTCCGCCTGACGCAGGGTTTCCTCGGCCCGGCGCAACTCCAACGGGGCGTTGGCCGCCACCTGCGGGTTGGTGGCGGCGGCCTGATAGGACTGACGGGCCTGTGTCAGCGCCGGCAGGTCGGTGGACGTGGCGCAGGCGGTGGCGGCGAGGGCCACCAAGGCAAACGCCGGAAGGCGAAGCGTGTCCATTGGGCTATCCGTCGGTTGAGTGGGCGGTTGGCGGTCAGCGCGTGGAACCGACGCCCGTCCGGGGCTGACCCGTTTGGCCGCTGAGCGCGCGGGCGTCGGCGCGCAGAGCCTGGGCGGCGGCCTGGGCCGTCTTGCTCTGCGCGCGCACGGCGGCAAGCTCGGCGTCCACCTGGGCCTGCTCGGCCAGGACGCGCGCCCGCTCGTTGTCCTCGTCACGCACGGCGGACTCGGCCTGGGCCAGCTTGTCGCGCGCGGTCTGGAGTTCGACGGGGGCATTCTGCAGGGCGCCCGCCCGTTCGGCGGTGGCGACCGCCTGGGCCGCGGCTCCAATCTGGGCGGAGGGGGGATCTCCGCCGGCGCAGGCCGCCAGGGGCAGCGCCACGAGCGAAAGAAGACTACTCCAACGACGTGTCATGGTGATCATCCCTCAAGCCGGGTTATGACGCCGGGGTACTGTTTTCGGCGCCGTAACGCGCAGGACGGAGACTTTGTTCCCGCCTACCCACGCGGCCCCTTGCGGGCGGCATCGCGGATGTTGGTGACCAGACGGTTGCACGGCGTCTCCTCCCCCGACGCCGGCTGGATGAACGCCAGCATCCCCGCCAGCGGAGTCAGCAGTGTCGACAGCGCCGCCGCCACGCCGGTGCGGGCCGCCGCCTCGGAGGGGTCGACGGCGATCTCGGGCGAGCGGAAGGGGCCCCGGACGAAAACCGGCACCTGGGTTCCCAGAAGATTGACCTCCTTGGGGTTCCCCTCGATCACCATGTCCAGGAGTTCCTTATCCAGGTTCACGGTCGCCCGGCCGGCGATGGTGGTGTCCTGGGTGTCGGCCACCAGGGTATTGGAGGTCAAAAGCCCGTTCTTCAGCGAGACGTCGGCGACGATGCAGTTGAAGGGGATCGGCACATCCTCTCCCGACAGCGCGATGCCGAGCGTTTCCAGGATGTCGGTCTGAAGCGCGGAGACGACGAGGCTGCTGACGCGGCCGCCGTGGACCTCCACCGCCGCCCGGCCGTCGCCGTTGCCCAGGATCTGGGCGGTGCTTTTGCCCTGGCCGGCAAGCTGCACCCGGCCCGACAGCGTGCCCGCCATTTCATCGGCGAGCGGCGTGCCCTGGAAGAACGGCCCGATCTGGATGCCGCGCATGGCCAGATCCACCCGCACCGCCGGCACCGGCTGGCGCCCGCTCAGCATCACCATGCCGGAGACGCCGCCACCGGCCAACGCCACTTTCAACGGCTGGGCGACCAGTTCACCGGCCTGAAGCCGGACATGGCCCTGCGCCCCGGCCAGCGGCACGTAAGGCATGTCCACGTCCTTGGCGACGAAGCTCAGGTCCAGGTCGTTGGTGCGCAACGCGGCGAGGTCGATCGGGGTATCGGGCAGCACGCGGCCCGGCGCCTCGGTCGGATAGGATCGGCCGGTCTGCGGCGGCGGCGCGCCGATCAGGCCGGTGAAATCAGTCGCCGCCAGCCGGTTGGACTGGATGTCACCCCGAAGCACCGGCCGCTCGCCGCCGAGGTCGAGCGCCAGCCAGCCGCCGAGATCGCTGCCGCCCATGCGTCCTTCCAGATTCCGCAACGACCACACCGCTTCCTTCTTGCCCACCTGACCGGCGACCCGGTATTCGGGAGTTTGCGGCACAGGGAAGCCGAACAGCGGCAGCACCTCGGCCAGATCCGGCCCGGCGACCATCGCCTTCAGGTCGATCCCCTTGAGCTGAACCGGCTCCAGCATGGTGCCTTCGATCTGGGCCTGGGTGCCGCCCACCTGGGTCTGAAGACGGACGGGATAGGGCTCCCGGCTTTCAATCAGGGCGCCCAGCGGCCCGCCGCGCGCCTCCAGCCGCAACGGCTTGCCGTTCAGCGCCCCCTGCCCCGCCAGCGTCAGCTCGCGCCCGCCGCCGCCGCCGCCGGTGAGCGTCTGGAGGTCGGTCACGACATCCATGTCGCGGGCCGGGTCGCGCAGGCGAAGGCGCCCTTGTTCGATCGCCAGACTTTCCACCAGGGGCAGTTCGGAGCGCTCCTCCGGCGCCACCGCCTTGGTGGTGGCACCGCCCAACAACCAATTGGGTTCGCCTTGCGCGTTGCGCTCGATGATGACATCCGGCCCCGCCAGCCGCACCTCGGGCAGTTCGATACGGCCTTGGAGCAGGGGCCTCAGCCGGAGCAGGGCGTCGAGGACGCGCAGGTCGAAAAAGGTCGGATCGTCGCTCCAGCGCTCGTTGGCGATGTGGACACCCTCGGCGTGGATGCGCAAGGGATCCCCCCAGCCGATGCTGAGGGCGCCATCGATGCTGACCTGTCGCCCCAGCGCGGACGACAGCCGCGAGGCGACGAACCCCCGCCAGTCGTTGGCGTCGAAGGTGAGAGCCATGATGCCCAGCCCCGCCGCCCCCAGCCCGATCAGCCCGGCAAGGCCAATGCCGATCCACTTCAAGACGCCCATGGCCCCGCCTTCCGAACGAAATTCTTCATCCGGTTGGCAACAAGGCGACGGCGCGGGCGTTCCGATCCCGGATCAGTAATTGGCCCACAGGCCCGGCGTCGCCAGCTCGATGACATGACCATCGGGGTCGTGGAAATAAAGGCTGGTGCCGCCGCGCGGCCATGTCACCTCGCTGTGGATCGGCACGCCATGGCCGGGAAGATGGCGGCGCCACGCCTCCAGTTCGGCGGCGGCGATGCGGAACGCCATATGCAGCGGCCCGGCGCCGTCATGGCCGGGAATGGTGCCGGCCGGGGTCGCCATGTCCTCGGTGGAGGCGCCGCGCCGGAAGACCAGCAGCACGCCCCGGTCGCCGGCGTCGAAGGCGGTCAGCCGGTCGCTGCGGAACATGGCCTCCAGCCCCATCACCCTTTCATAGAAACAGGCGGCGCGCTCCATGTCGTCGACATAGAGGGCGGTTTCCAGCAGGCCGTCGATCCTTGGCATGGCGCCCGTGCTCCGGTCCCGATCTTTCCCCAAGCCCGATCTTTTCCCAAGAAAGTCTAGGGCCAGCGCCCGCCTCGGCGAGGCCATCCGCACGGCGCACCCCCGATGAACGATGGCCGGGTTATCGGCTGTTTTTCCCAAGGCGACGCATCGATTCCAGCCATGCCCGGCGCTTGGCGTCGCCCATGGCCTCGATGCTCCCGATCAGGGTGTGCCGGTTCGGGCGGATGCCGACGAAGGCCAGGATGTTGCGCTCCAGGCTCTTGAGGCTGTGCGCCCCGAAGTACCATCGGTAGACCAGCGCCGGCATGCCCATGGTCACGACGACCCGCGCCGACTTGCCCGCGAGTTGACTTTTCCAACCCGTGCCGGCGCCGGGCTTGCCCACCGCGTATCCCGGCCGCAGGGCTTGCTCCAGAAAGCCCTTCAGCAGCGCGGGCATCGCCCCGAGCCACAGCGGATAGACGATCACCAGATGCTCGGCCCAGCCGATCGCCTCCTGGGCCTGGGCGATGGCCGGCGGAGGGGCCGCCGACTCCCACTCCGCTTTCGAGCGAAGCAGAGGAAAGTCCAGTTCGGCCACCCCGATCCGGCGGACCTCGTGCCCGCCTTCGGCGGCACCGCGGGCGTACGCATCGGCCAGGGCGTGGCAGAAATGCCCGCCGCCAGGCGTGGGGTGCCCCTGGATGATGGTTGTTCGCGTCATGAGGCATCCCTTTTCCGACACCGCTTCCATAATGACGGATCGGCGCGAGCGGTGCGACAAGCCTTCCCAGATTAGCTCAAACGGTGGATCATCGCGGCGCCGTTCAACCGGATGTTCCGGCTCCGGCCGTTTGTTGGAGTGGGCCGGTGTTCCGATCCAAGCTGTTCCTGCGCCTGTTTTCGCTGCTCACCGTGGTGGTCGCCCTGTTCTCGTCGGCGATCTATCTGTTCTCGGTGCCGCTCATCAAGGAAGCCG
>DASPMK010000213.1:0-4720 GCA_035627075.1 Azospirillaceae bacterium | reverse complement strand
CCCCTATTTCGCCGAGTTCACCCGCCGCTGGCCCAGCGTTCACGATCTGGCCGTCGCCGAACTGGACGCGGTGCTGACGGCGTGGGCGGGCCTGGGCTACTACGCGCGGGCACGCAACCTGCACAAATGCGCCGACGTGGTCAGCCGCGGGCTGGGCGGGCGGTTCCCCGAGACGGAGGAGGCTCTGCGGTCCCTGCCGGGGGTGGGGGCCTACACCGCCGCCGCCATCGCCGCCATCGCCTTCGACCGCAAGGCTACGGTGGTGGACGGTAACGTCGAGCGGGTGATGGCGCGGGTCTTCGCGATGGAGGAGCCGTTGCCCGGCGCCAAGGCGCGGCTGCGCGCCCTGGCCGACACCCTGACGCCCGACGCGCGGCCGGGCGACTATGCCCAGGCGGTGATGGACCTGGGCGCCACCGTTTGCACGCCGCGCAATCCCAAGTGCATCCTGTGCCCATGGCAGGAGCCATGCGCCGCGCGGCGGCTGGGCATCGCCGACGAATTGCCGCGCAAGACCGCCAGAGGCGACAAGCCCACCCGCTTCGGCACGGCCTTCTGGCTGACCGACGGGCGTGGGGCGGTATGGCTGCGGCGGCGGCCGGAAGCCGGGCTGTTGGGCGGCATGATGGAGGTGCCGTCCACCGAATGGAGCGAAACCGGGCGCGGACCGTTAACGTCAGCAGCGCCGCTCGACATCGGCTGGCGACCTCTGCCGGGTGTGGTCCGCCATACTTTCTCCCATTTCCACCTGGAACTTGAGGTGGTCAGCGGAAAGGCGGGCGACGGCTGGCGGGGGAGCGATGGGGTGTGGGTGGACCTTGGCCGGTTGGGCGAGGTGGCTCTGCCCACCGTTATGCGCAAGGTCGTGGCCCACGCGCTGGCGCGCATGTGAAGGTCTGCGGGAGGAAACAGGGAATGGCGGGATGGCGGTTCGCAGTGGTGGCCTTGGCGGGCCTGTTGATGGGCGCGGCGCCCGCGCCGGCACCCACCGGCAACGTCGATCTGGAACTGGTGCTGGCGGTTGACGCCTCGGCCAGCATCACCGGCGGCACTCTGGAATTCCAGCTTCGCGGCCACGCCGATGCCTTCCGCGATCCCCAGGTGGCGGCGGCGATCTCCAGCGGCCCCACCCGCTCCATCGCCGTTACCATGGTGTCGTGGTCCGATCCCGGCTCGATGAAGGTGCTGGTGCCGTGGACGGTGGTCGGCAGCATGGAGGACTGTCAGGCCTTCGCCACCGCCATCGAGGGCGCCCGGCGCGAGGAACTGGCGGGGTCCACCGGCATCGGTTCGGCCCTTGAGGAGGCCACCGGGCTGTTCGCCGCCAACACCATCGACGCGCCGCGCAAGACCATCGATCTGGTATCCAACGGTTTCAACAACTCCGGCCCCGATCCCACCACCGCCCGCGACCGTGCCGTGGCCGAGGGCATCACCATCAACGCCCTGGCGATCCTGGACGAATACCCTTGGCTGGAGGAGTACTACACCGAAAGCGTGATCGGCGGCCCCTCGTCCTTCGTCAAGACAGCGGAGAGCCGGGAGAGCTTCGCCGAGGCCATCCTTCAGAAGATGATCGCCGAGATCGCGCAGAGGCCGGGCGGCACGCGGTTCGCGCAACGGCCGGGGGCGCCATCGCTTTGACCGGGGTTTCCGCCATGCGCGAAGACGCGAGCCCGATCATCCATCTCGCCGAAATGATCACGACGGGGGTGGAGGTGGCCGGGGTGGCGATGATCCTCCTGGGGGTTGTGATCGCCAGCGCGCTGTTTTTGAGGGACGGCTTGCGCGCGGGCGGCTGGGCGGGGGCCTATCAGCGCTATCGGGCCAACCTTGGCCGGGGCATCCTGCTGGGGCTGGAACTGCTGGTCGCGGCGGACATCATCGGGACGGTCGCCGCCCCGCTCGATTTTCGTACCATCGGCGTGCTGGGCGTCATCGTGCTGATCCGCACTTTTCTCAGCTTCTCGCTGGAGGTGGAGATCAACGGCCACTGGCCGTGGCAGGACAGCCGGTTCAGGAGATCCGCCGTCGGGGCGAAGGAGCCGTAAGCCATGGCGGAAGGGGAGGCGCCTCCTTCCTTGCCGGACAGCGCCGATCGCCGGACCCAACTGGCGGTCGTCGCGTTTGCCGCGCTGATCGGGATTTGGCTCGGCCGCACCGGCGGCGATTAACGGAACCGCTCGATTTCCACGCCGATCGAGGTGGCGTCGGGGAAGACGTCGAGTTTTTCGACACGCACCCGCACGGAGCGGATGGCCGGGGTGGACAGGCAACGCTCGGCGATGCGCTCCGCCAGGGTTTCCACCAGCGTGACATGGCCGGCGGCCACGATGTCCTTCGCCAACTGGGCGAAGGCGTCGACCGGCTTGGCGTCCACCGCCTCCAGGTCGAGATTGATGCGGATGCGCTGGGGGGCCTTGCGTTCGTGCTCGTAGACGCCGATCAGGGATTCCAGCACCAGATCACGCACGAAAAGGCGCGTGCTCCGCGTCTCCGGGGCCGGGTCGCGGAGCACGGGCGCGGTAACGCGGGCGAAAAGCTTGTTCATGACGCGGGTCCTTAGCACGCCGCGTTAACGAATCCAAGCACGCGGGCTGGGACAAAACGCCGGTCTGCCCTTACTCCGCCGCGGAGCGGCCGAGTAGGGCGGCGACGCGCGCCGGGATCAGGGCCGCCAGGGTGAAACGCGGCTCGTCCAACCGCGCGTCGATGGCGTGCCGCCGGCAACAGTCAGTGAATTTCCGACCGCAGTTTCTCGCGCAGCGCGTCGATGGGGCGCAGGTCGCCCGGCGCCGCCTCGAAATGCCAGAAGGTCCAGCCGTTGCAGGCCGGCAGCCCTTGCACCGCCGCTCCCACCTGATGGATGGAGCCGCGATGCTGGCCCATGCCGTTGGAGGCCACCAGCGTGCCGTCGGCGCGCACCTTCGCCATGTGGCGCCGACGCAGGTCCGACAGCAAGGTGCCGGGATTCAACAGGCCGCGCTCGATCACCATGCCGAAGGGGATGCGCGGCGCCTGCCGCTTGGACGGGGCGTCGATGAGGTTGGGATCGTCCACCGGCACCACGGCGGCGATGCGCTCGCCGGCCGCCTTGACGTAGGCCTGTTCACGCTCGATGCCGATCCAGTGCCGTCCCAGCTTCTTGGCCACCGCACCCGTGGTGCCGGTGCCGAAGAACGGGTCCAGCACCGTTTCGCCGATGCGGGTGGAGGACAAGATGACGCGATAAAGCAGGGCTTCGGGCTTTTGCGTCGGGTGAACCTTTTGCCCGTCATCGCCGCGCAGCCGTTCCGGCCCGGTACACAGCGGCAGCACCCAGTCCGAGCGCATCTGAAGATCCTCGTTCAGGCTCTTCATCGCCTCGTAATTGAAGTAATAGCGCGCGTCCTTGCTCTTGGACACCCAGATCATCGTCTCGTGGGCGTTGGCGAACCGCGTGCCGCGGAAGTTGGGCATGGGGTTGGTCTTGCGCCACACGATATCGTTCAGAATCCAGAATCCCAGATCCTGAAGGATGGCGCCCACCCGGAAGATGTTGTGGTACGACCCAATGACCCACAGCGAGCCGTCGTCTTTCATCGCGTGGCGCGCGGCGTCCAGCCAGTCGTGGGTGAAGCGGTCGTAGGTCTGGAAGTCGGCGAACTTGTCCCACGTCTCTTCCACCCCGTCCACGCGGGAGTGGTTGGGGCGCAGGAGTTCGCCGCCCAGTTGCAGGTTATACGGCGGGTCGGCGAAGACCATGTCCACCGAACCGGCGGGCAGGCCGCGCATCAGCTCGACGCAGTCTCCGACCAGGATGCGGTCGGTTTGCATGGTTGTGGATTGTTCAAGGGTGGCGCTCATGGGGGCACCATGAGTCATGGCATGAGTCGCCGTCAATCTCTTTTCGCGAATCCCTCCGTTGAGTCAGTCGCTTAGCGCGAAAAGTTTAGAGACTGGCGAAAAACTGCGACGGTGATGGGGTGTCGGCCCCAGCCGCTCAAGCGCTGCTAGATGTTCAGCGGTTCCATAACCCGCATTACGGTCCCAGCCATAGCCGGGGAAAACCTGGGCGAGTTCTTCCATCATGCGATCTCGCTCCACCTTGGCGACGATGGAGGCGGCGGCGATGGACAGGCAGCGGCCGTCGCCGCCCACCACGGTGCGCGTCTCGCAATCCAGCTTGGGCGCCTTGTTGCCGTCGATCAGCGCCAGATGCGGATCGATACCCAGTTCCGCCACGGCTCGCGTCATGGCGGCCAGCGTCGCCTGAAGGATGTTGAGGCGGTCGATCTCCTCCACCCCGGCCAACCCCAGGCCGACGCGGCAGTGGGCGCGGATGGCCGGGGCCAGGTCCTCGCGCGTCGATTTCTTCAGGGCCTTGCTGTCGTTGATGGCGCGCATGAGGTCTTCGGCCAAGCCGTCGGGCGGCAGGATCACCGCGCACGCCACCACCGGGCCGGCGAGCGGGCCGCGCCCCACCTCGTCCACGCCGCAGATGATGCGGCCGTCGTTGAATCCGGCCTCGATCTCGAACGACAGGTCGGGACCGGCCTTGGGTGCGGTCTTGCGGGGGGCTTTCGGGGGCATGGCGACGGCGATTCCGGTGAACGTTCGCGCGGTGATAGGCCGGGATACGTTAAAAAAGAAGCAACTGATCGCCGGCACGGGGTGGCGGGCGAAACCGGCCGGTGTCGAGATGCCAGCCGCGCTCGGCAAGGCCCAGGCGCTTGCAGGC
>DASPMK010000212.1:0-8280 GCA_035627075.1 Azospirillaceae bacterium | reverse complement strand
GAGCCGCAGCCGCAGGACGACGAGGCGTTGGGGTTGCGGATCTGGAAGGAGGCGCCCATCAGATCCTCGACGAAGTCCACCACGGCACCGGCCAGCAGGTCGAGCGAGGTTTCATCGACCACGACGCGCACGCCGCCGTGCTCGAACACCACGTCGTCCGCCGCCGTGGTTTCATCGAAGCTGAAGCCGTACTGGAAGCCGGCGCAGCCTCCGCCAGACACCGCCAGGCGCAGCATCAGCGCCGGGTTTCCTTCCTTCTCGATCAGGAAGGCGACGCGGCGGGCGGCACTGTCGGAGATGGTCAACTGACGGTCGGCAAGAGTGGGATCGGTCATGGGAAATCCTTTTACGTCCGTGGCAAGGACGATGTTGCGGTACACAATTTAAGGACTACCCTGCGGTTCGTCAAAGGAAGGGGCTTCAAGGTGTTCCCGGTTGCCTTACCCGCTCGCCTCCCGCTAGTGTCGCGGCCATGACGGCGGCCCATTCTTCCCATCACGCGCGCCCCGCCCCCTATGCCTGTCGCCCGGAAGAAAGCCGGGGCAGGCGGGTGCCGGAGCCGGAAAGCCCGACGCGCTCGGTCTTCCAGCGCGATCGGGACCGCATCGTCCATTCCGGGGCTTTCCGCAAGCTTCAGTACAAGACCCAGGTCTTCGTCTATCACGAGGGCGACTATTTCCGCACGCGGTTGACCCACAGCCTGGAGGTGGCGCAGATCGCCCGCTCGATCAGCCGCACCCTGGGGCTGAACGAGGACTTGGCCGAGGCGGTGGCGTTGGCGCACGACCTGGGCCATACGCCGTTCGGCCATGCCGGCGAGCGGGAACTGAACGCCTGCATGGCGGCTTATGGCGGCTTCAGCCACAATGACCAGACCCTGCGGATCGTTACCTATCTGGAACGACGCTATGCCGGCTTCGACGGATTGAACCTGACGTGGGAGGCGCTGGAGGGGGTGGTCAAGCACAACGGCCCGCTGCTGCCTGTGGCGGATGGCGCCGAACTGCCGACCACGATCCGCACCTTCAATGAGCGATGGGATCTGGAACTCGCTACCAACCCCTGCGCCGAGGCCCAAGTGGCGGCGCTGGCCGACGACATCGCCTACAACAACCACGATATCGACGATGGTCTGCGCGCCGGCCTGTTCACCATGGACGATCTGGCCGAGCTGCCGCTGATCGGCCCGATCATCCGCAAGGTGCGCGACGACCATCCGGGGCTGGACAAGACGCGGCTGATCCACGAAACCGTGCGGCGGATGATCAATCACATGGTCGTCGACCTCGTCATCGAGACGCGGCGGCGTCTGGAGGAGGTCAAGCCTGGCTCCGCCGCCGAGGTGCGCGTGGCGCCCCGCGCGGTGGTCGCCTTTTCCGGCGAGATGCGCGGTCATGACCGGGTCTTGCGCGCGTTCCTGAAGGAACGCATGTACCGCCATTACCGGGTCAACCGGATGATGAGCAAATGCCGGCGACTGGTGCGCGATCTGTTCAACCTGTTCACAGCCGAGCCCAGCACACTGCCCACCGAGTGGCAGGAGGAATTGGCGGGGGCCGGCGATGCCGGTGGTCTCCAGGTCCGCGCCCGGCTGGTCGCCGACTACATCGCCGGCATGACCGACCGCTTCGCTCTGGCTGAGCACAACCGTCTCTTCGACATGGATTCCAAGACATAAAATGAACATTTTCAAAGCTTTCGAGAAAGACATTAAGGCCTTGCTTGAGGAGCTGGCTGCCGAGGGGGCGCTGCCGGGCGGGCTCGATGCGTCGAAGCTGACGGTGGAGCCGCCGCGCGAGGCGGCGCACGGCGACCTTGCCACCAACGCCGCCATGGTGCTGGGCAAGCAGGCGAAGATGGCGCCGCGCCAACTGGCCGAGCTGTTGGTGGGCAAGCTGAAGACTCACCGGGACGTGACCTCGGTGGAAATCGCCGGTCCCGGCTTCATCAATCTGCGCCTCAAGCCCGAGGTGTGGCGGGCGCGGGTGGCCGATATCCTGGCCGCCGGCACCGCCTATGGTGACAGCCGCATCGGGCGGGGACAGAAGATCAACGTCGAGTACGTCTCGGCCAACCCGACCGGCCCGCTGCACGCGGCGCACGCGCGCGGCGCTATTGTCGGCGATGCGCTGGCGGCGCTGTTGGAAAAGGCCGGCTTCGACGTTACCCGTGAATACTACATCAACGACGCCGGGGCGCAGGTCGAGGTGCTGGGGCGATCCACCTTCCTGCGCTACCGAGAGGCGCTGGGCGAGGACATCGGCGCGATCCCGGCCGGCATGTACCCGGGCGAGTACCTGAAGGACGTGGGCCAAGCGCTGGCCGCCCGCGATGGGGCGAAGTGGAAGGATGTTCCGGAGGCGGAATGGCTTTCCGCCTGCCGTGATTTTGCCATCGAAACGATCATGGGCTGGATCAGGACCGATCTGGCGGCGTTGGGAGTCCACATTCAGGTCTACACCTCGGAGCGGTCGCTGGTGGCGTCCGGCGCGGTGGACAAGGCGCTTCAGGCGCTGACCGACATGGGGCTGATCTACGAAGGCGTGCTGGAACCGCCCAAGGGCAAGAAGCCCGATGACTGGGAGCCGCGCCCGCAAACCCTTTTCGCCGCCACCCGATTCGGCGACGACGTCGACCGGCCGCTGAAGAAGTCCGACGGTTCGTACACTTATTTCGCCAACGATATCGCCTACCATCTGGACAAGTACCAGCGCGACTTCACCACGTTGATCGACGTGTGGGGCGCCGATCACGGCGGCTACATCAAGCGGATGCAGGCTGCCACCACCGCCGTCACCGCCGGCAAGGCGGCGCTGGACGTGAAGATCTGCCAGCTTGTCCACCTCATGGACAACGGTCAGCCGGTGAAAATGTCCAAGCGCGCCGGCACCTTCGTCACGCTGGCCGACGTCATCGAGCAGGTCGGCCGCGATGTGGTCCGCTTCATCATGCTGACCCGCCGCAACGACCAGACCCTGGAGTTCGACTTCAAAAAAGTCACCGAACAGTCCAAGGACAACCCGGTCTTCTACGTGCAGTATGCGCACGCCCGCTGCTGCTCGGTGCTGCGCCACGCCCAGGAGGCCGATCCCGCCATCGGCCTGTCGGGGGCGTTGCTGGCCCAGGCATCCCTCGACCGGTTGGATGATCCCTCCGAAATGGAGTTGATTCGCCTGATGGCGCATTGGCCGCGTCTTGTGGAGGCTGCGGCCGAGAGCCATGAACCGCACCGCGTCGCGTTCTATCTCTACGATCTGGCGGCGGCGTTCCACGGGTTGTGGAACAAGGGCCGGGACGATGCCACCCTTCGTTTCCTGATCGAGAGCGATCCGGAACTGACGCGGGCGCGGCTCGCTCTGGTCAAGGCGGTATCCACCGTAGTGGCGTCGGGCCTGATGGTGATGGGCGTTGAGCCGGTCCAGGAGATGCGTTCATGACGAGTCGGCACGACGACGAGTACGACGGGGAGTACGACGACGGGCCCGATGGGCCGCCGGCCGCCCACCCCTCGGCCGCTTCGGCGGACGAAGGGCTGAGCACGGCCGGCTTCGGGCCGGCGGCCTATGCCCAGCCGGCGCCGTACGGTCGGGGCGAGCGCGCCCAGGCCGCCTATGGGCCCGCCTACGAGCAGGCCCAGCCGGCCGCTGGCCCGCGTGGCGGCAGCTGGCGTCGCGAGGCCGCACCCCGGCGCGGCCGGGGCAAGGGATTCGCCATCGTCTCGGCACTCCTCGCCGGCATCGCCTTTGTCGGCTTCATCTGGTATTCCTATTCCGGCGGCGGCCGGGGAGCGCTCGGTGTCACCGAACCACCGCTGATCCAGGCCGACCAGTCCCCTTTCAAGATTCGCCCCGAGCAGCCCGGCGGCCTCAAGGTGCCGCACCAGGATAAGCTGGTGTTCGACCGGCTGAATCCAGGCGCCGTCCAGCAAGCCAATAAGGTGGAGCGTCTGCTGCCGCCGCCTGAAGCCCCCATGCCGCGCCCCGAACCGCCACCCACGATGACACCTGCCGCGCCGCCGGCCTATACGGTGGCCTCCAACGCGCCGCCGCCCGTCTTGCAGGCTGCTCCCGTTGCCCCGGCGGCGAGTGCCCCGCAGCCGCCGGTTCCAGTTGCCCAGCCGCAACGCTCCCCGGCGGTGCCGGTCCCACAGGCCGCCCCGGTACCGACCGCACCCAAACCATCCGTCACACCGAACCCGGTGGCAGCCACCCCGGCGCCCCAGGTCCTGAAGCCTCCTCCGGTGCAGACGGCGCCCTCCGTGCCGGCATCGGGCGCCACGGCGGCGACAGGCAAGACTGGCAGCTTCGCTGTCCAACTCGCGTCCGTGCGCTCAGAGTCGGAAGCGCAGTCGGAGTGGAAACGCCTTCAGGGCCGCTTCCCCTCAGCGCTGGGCAACTTGGGGCTCGCCATCAAGCGGGCCGACCTTGGCCCGGAAAAGGGCGTTTACTTCCGCGTGCAGGGCGGCTCGGTCGACGAGGCCCGCGCACGTGCCATTTGCAGTGAACTGAAGGCTCAGAATGTCGGGTGCCAGCTTGTCCGGCCGCAGTAATTTTGAGGATCAAATGCCGCGGGCGGTGGTGTTCGGGTGCGCCGGCACGCGGCTGTCGCCTGACGAGCGAGCTTTCTTCGCCGATGGCGATCCGCTCGGCTTCATCCTGTTCCGGCGCAACTGCGACAGCCCTGGGCAGGTGCGCGACCTTGTGGCGGCCCTGCGCGATTCCGTCGGCCGCGCCGACGCGCCGGTGCTGATCGACCAGGAAGGCGGACGGGTGGCGCGACTGCGGCCGCCGCACTGGCCGTCGCATCCGGCGGCGCGGCGCATCGGCGAGTTGGCCGAGCGCGATGCCGATCTGGGCCGCGAGGCGGCGTGGCTGAACGCCCGACTGCTGGCCGATATGCTCCTTGGACTGGGTATCGATGTCGATTGCGCCCCGGTGTGCGATGTCCCGGCCCCCGATGGTCACGACGTCATCGGCGACCGCGCTTTCGGCGCCGATCCGGCACTGGTGGCCGATCTGGCGCGGGCGTCGTGCGAGGGATTTCTGGCTGGCGGCGTGCTGCCGGTGATCAAGCATATTCCCGGCCACGGACGCGCCCGCGTCGACAGCCACGAGGAACTGCCGTTGGTCGAAGCGCCGCTCGATGCACTGGAGGGGGTGGATTTTACGCCGTTCCGCCGGTTGGCCGATCTGCCGCTGGGCATGGTGGCGCATGTGGTCTACCGCACCATCGACCCGACCCACGCCGCCAGCGTCTCCGCCCGTGTGATCGGTGAGGTGGTGCGCGGACGGCTGGGATTCGACGGGTTGTTGTTCTCGGACGATCTCTCCATGCAGGCGCTGTCGGGTTCGATGGGCGAGCGCGCCCGTGCCGTGCTGAACGCCGGGTGCGATGTCGTCCTCCACTGCAACGGCGCAATGGCCGAGATGGAGGACGTGGCCTTGGCCACGCCCGCCCTGACAGAGGCCTCGGCGGCACGATGGCGGCGGGCGAGGGCATGGCTCAAGCCGGTGCCGACGATCGACGCGGCGGCTCTGCGCTCCCGTCTCGACGAGTTGCTGGGCCATCCGGCCCCTATGGCATGAGGTGATGGTGGAACTGGAACAGACACTGCTGCGAATCACCACCATCGCCCTTCCGGCGGTCGTCGCCATTACCTTCCATGAGGCAGCCCACGGCTGGGTCGCCTGGAAGCTGGGCGACGACACCGCGTGGCGGGAGGGCAGGGTGACCTTCAATCCTGTCCGCCACATCGACCCCTTCGGCACGCTGATCCTGCCGGCACTGCTTTACTTCACCACCGGGTTCCTCTTCGGCTGGGCCAAGCCCGTGCCGGTCAACTTCATGCGCTTGCGCAACCCGCGCTTCGGCATGGTGCTGGTGGCGGCGGCCGGGCCGGGGATCAATCTGGCACTGGCGGTGCTGTCGGCGTTTCTGCTGCGCTTCGCTGGCGACCTGCCGGACTTCGCCAGCAGCTGGGCAGTGGCCAACCTGACGGCGTCGGTGTTTTTCAATGCCATCCTGGCGGCGTTCAACATGATTCCGTTGCCGCCGCTGGACGGCGGCCGCGTGGCCGTCGGCCTGCTGCCGCGCCCGCTCGCCCGGCCATTGGCGCGGCTGGAGCATTGGGGGCTGTTCATCCTGATCGGCCTGTTGGTCATCGTGCCGATGGTCGGCAGCCAACTCGGCCACAACGTCAACATTCTTTCCTGGCTTCTAATGCCGGTGGTCGAGTACATCATCCATGTCATCACCGTGGTGACGGGAATCGTCTGATTTTTCGACCATGACCATCCCGGAGTCTTTCGAGGAGGATCGGCGCGACGCCATGCCGGCGGACGAATCCGATGCCGCCCAACTAGTCCTCGACATCGATGGTTTCGAAGGGCCGATCGACATGCTGCTGGCGCTGGCGCGCGAACAGAAGGTCGACCTCACCCATATTTCCATCCTTCAACTCGCCGACCAGTTTCTCACCTTCGTCGCCGAGGCACGACGGGTACGGCTGGAATTGGCGGCTGACTACCTGGTGATGGCGGCATGGTTGGCCTACCTGAAGTCGCGCCTTCTGCTGCCCGACCCCGACCCGGAGGAACCATCCGGCGAAGACCTAGCCGCCGCTCTGACCTTCCAGTTGCAACGGCTGGAGGCGATGCAGGAGGCCGGCACCCGGCTGATGGCCCGGCCGCAGCTTGGCCGCGAGGTGTTCGCGCGGGGAAACCCCGAGGGCGTGGACCTCATCCGGAAATCCAGTTTCGACCTGACCCTGTACGACCTGCTGAAGGCTTACGGCGACTTCAAGCGACGCCAGCAGGCGAGCACCTTCCACATTGCCCCGACCGACCTTTATTCCATCGAAGACGCCGTGAAGCGCCTGTCCGATATGCTGGGACGCATGCCGGACTGGGTGACGCTGTCGTCCTTCCTGCCGCGCAACTGGTCCGACGGCACCATCACCGGGCGCTCCGCCCTGGCGGCCCATTTCCTGGCGACGCTGGAGTTGGCCAAGTCCGGCCAGCTTGAAGTTCGGCAGGAAGGCGCCTTTGGTCCCATCTACCTGCGCCGGGCCAGCCCGGCCTCATGACGCCCTGAACGCCCATGGCCGCCTTACCGCCCACCACCGATCGCCACCAGCAGATTCGCCTGATTGAAGCCCTGCTGTTCGCTTCACCCGAGCCGCTGGACGAAGCGGCGCTGGGCAGCCGCTTGCCCGAAGGCACCGATGTTGCCGGCTTGATGGCCGAACTCCAGGGACTCTACGCCAATCGAGGCATCAATCTGGTGCGCACCGGCGGGCGCTGGTGGTTCTGCACCGCCCGCGATCTGGCCGAGTTGATGCGGGTCGAGGAGGAGGTGTCGAAGAAGCTGTCGCGCGCCGCCATCGAAACCTTGGCGATGATCGCCTATCACCAGCCGGTGACCCGCGCCGAGATCGAAAGCATCCGAGGTGTGGCCACCTCCAAGGGTACCCTCGATCTTCTGATGGAGGCCGGCTGGATCAGGCCCGGCCGCCGCCGCGAGACGCCGGGCCGACCGCTGACTTGGGTGACGACCGATCACTTCCTCGATCATTTCGGACTCGACTCATTGCGCGACCTGCCCGGAGTGGAGGAATTGCGCGCCGCCGGCCTGCTTGATTCCCGGCCGATGTTCGGCAGCCTGCCCGAAGCGGGGGAAGCCGGTGGGGAGTAAAGGGTTAAGGACGTCCAGCCGCCGCAGGGCAAACCCGCCCCGACAAGGCGCCAGATGGCGGTGCATCACGGTTTGCAGGAGATCCAAGCCAGCAAACCTTTGTGTTTTCAGCAAAATATTGCGTCAGGATAGTCCGGCGGAGGCATTGCGGCGGCCCCGCCGTTCGTGCCATAGTGCCGCCGCCGGAGCGGTCCGGCGGGCTTCAGGGAGGTTCTGTTCGCGATGGGTTTCTCCAGCATTTGGCACTGGATTATCGTGCTGCTGATCGTGCTGCTGGTCTTCGGGGCGAAAAAGCTTCCCTCGGTTGCGGGCGATCTCGCCAAGAGCATCAAAAACTTCAAGGCTGGCCTCAAGGACGAGGGCACCGACGCCGAACAGCCCAAGGTGCTCAAGGCCGAGACGCCGGTTGGCGATGCCGCCGTCAAGAAGGACGAGGCGGCGCGGACCTAATGCCGGTGCGCCGGATTTCCGGTCGCTTCCTGCCGCCTTGTGGGTGATCGTTCATGTTCGACATCGGTTGGTCGGAGCTTTTTGTCATCGCCGCGGTGGCGCTGGTGGTGGTCGGGCCCAAGGACTTGCCGCACGTTC
>DASPMK010000211.1:0-7561 GCA_035627075.1 Azospirillaceae bacterium | reverse complement strand
GATGGCGAAGGCGATGATGCCGACGCCGAGAGCTGCCGCCAGGAACCATCGCCCCCCGCCCTCCAGGGAGCCGGCGAGGCGGTTGGACGGAACGAGGTCCACCCGCACCAGCATCACCAACGCCGAACTGCCGACGATGATCGCCAACAGACCGACCGCCAGCACGTCGCTCAGATTCGCGTTCATGGGCCTTCCTCCCGCCTCTGCCGAAAAACCTCAGGCCGTGCTCGCCCGACGCCGGAAGAAGGTGTCGCCGGGCGTGGCGGTCTTGACCTCGGTGATGGAGTCGAACGGCAGGCCGACCCGCTCGTGGGCGCGCTGGACAGCCTCGACGTCGGGTGCCATGGTGAAGCAGAACGCACGGCCGTCCTCGTAACCGACATGCACCCGCAAAATAACCACCCCTTCCTGGGCGCAGGCCGCTTCGTACTGCTCGAAGAACTGTTCGAACTGATCCGGAGTCAGGCTTTCCGGAAAGCTCTTGTGTGACTTGTCGTGGGTGTCGATAAAGAACCGCATCGGCTCCATGACTTTCTCCTCTTGTTGCGGTGATCGGCAAGCAAGCGGAGGGTAGAGCCGGCCCCGAGGGACGGTCTGTAGCAAAAGTCACAAAAGGCCAGGGATTTTTGCCCTCAAAAACTCGGTGGACTACAGGCGCTGACCAGTTCGCACGGCTCGCTGCCGGGGTTGCGGAAACGGTGCGGAGTGCGGCTGTCGAAGTAGTAGGCTTCGCCCGGCCCCAGGATGCGGCGCTGCTCCCCCACCGTCACCTCCAGCCGCCCCTGGACAATCACCCCGCCCTCCTCGCCGTCGTGGCGCAGCATGATACGACCGGTGTCGGCGCCGGGCGCGTAGCGTTCGGTCAAGATCTGCAACGACCGCCCGGTCAGGTCAGGCCCGACCTGCCGGTAGGAGATGCCGCCCCGACCGATCTCCACCAGATCGTCGGCGCCGTAGAACACCGTTCGCGGCGCCGGAAGCTCGAAGGCAAAGAACTCGGCCAGACCCATGGGAATGCCGTCCAGCACTCGCTTCAACGCGCCGACCGACGGGTTGAGCCGGCCGGACTCGATCAGCGAGATGGTGGCGTTGGTCACTCCGGCGCGGCGCGCCAGCTCGCGCTGCGACATATTGTTGATGGTGCGCACGGCGCGCAGGCGCGCCCCGACCTCGGGTTCCATGGCGACCCCTGTTTCAGGTGTTAAGTATCGTGAACATTTTGCATCACGGTATGAACGATTTCAATGCCTTGGGCATAAGCAAGAAAGCGTCTTGTTAAATATCGGCCATCAACCGATCCTATCAGCTTCGCGATCCCATCCGATGCCGGAGGCAGAGAGCACCCATGTCGACCACGCCGCGCGTACCGGACGGGGGGCCAACTCGCCCAACCTGTCCGCCTTCTGGATGCCGTTCACCGCCAACCGCCAGTTCAAGGCCAACCCGCGCCTGCTGACGGCCGCCAAGGGCATGTACTACGAGAGCGCCGAGGGACATCAAATCCTCGACGGTACCGCCGGCCTGTGGTGCGTCAATGCCGGCCACTGCCGCGAGCCGATCGTCAAGGCGATCCAGCGGCAGGCGGCGACGCTCGATTATGCTCCGGCCTTCCAGATGGGCCATCCCATGGCCTTCGAGCTGGCGAGCCAGCTTACCGACCTGATGGGCGGCGACTTCGACCAGGTGTTCTTCACCAACTCCGGCTCGGAATCGGTGGACACCGCGCTGAAGATCGCGCTCGCCTACCACCGGGCGCGCGGCGAAGGGCAGCGCTATCGCCTGATCGGGCGCGAGCGCGGCTATCATGGGGTGGGCTTCGGCGGTATCGCGGTCGGCGGCATCGTGTCCAACCGCAAGACCTTCGGGCCGATGCTGCCGGGCGTCGATCACCTGCCCCACACCCATAACCTGGAAAAGAACGCCTTTACCTGGGGCGAGCCGGAATGGGGCACGCATCTGGCCGACGAACTTGAACGCATCGTGGCGCTGCATGATGCCTCGACCATCGCCGCCGTCATCGTCGAGCCGGTGGCCTGTTCCACCGGCGTGCTGATCCCGCCCAAGGGGTATCTGAAGCGGCTGCGCGAGATTTGTGACCGCCACGGCATCCTGTTGATTTTCGACGAGGTGATCACCGGCTTCGGCCGTCTGGGCACGCCGTTCGCCGTCCAGTATTTCGACGTTCAGCCCGACATAGTGACCACCGCCAAGGGACTGACCAGCGGCACTATCCCGATGGGCGCGGTATTCACCCGCAAGCACGTCCACGACGCTTTCATGTCCGGACCGGAACACCTCATCGAACTGTTCCACGGCTACACCTACTCGGCCCATCCCGTGGCGTGTGCCGCCGGCCTCGCCACGCTGGAGGTCTATCGCGACGAGGAGTTGTTCCGCCGTGCCGCAGAGTTGGCGCCCTATTGGGCGGACGCCATCCACTCGCTGAAGGGGGCGCCGCACGTCATCGACCTGCGCAACGTCGGGCTGATCGGCGCCATCGAGTTGGCACCGCGTCCGGGCGAGCCGACCAAGCGGGCCTATGAAGCCTTCGTGAAGTGCTACGAGGCCGGCGTACTGATCCGCACCACCGGCGACATCATTGCCCTGTCGCCGCCGCTGATCGTCGAGAAGGCGGAGATCGACCGGATCGCCGAAACCATCGCCACCGTCCTGAAGACCGTCGCCTGAACCGGAGCCCCGCGTCATGAAGACCTTGCATCACTACATCAACGGGCGCCGCGTCGAGGGCCTGAGCGGCCATTTCGGCGATGTCCATAACCCGGCCACCGGCGCGGTGGCCGCCCGCGCGCCCTTTGCCTCGCGCGGCGAGGTGGAAGCCGCCATCGGCGTGGCCGACGCCGCGTTTCCCGCCTGGGCGGCGACGCCGCCAGCCAAGCGGGCGCAGGTGCTGTTCCGCTTCCGCGACCTGATCCTTCGCCACATGGACGAGTTGGCCGAACTGGTGTCGTGCGAGCACGGCAAGACCATCGCCGATGCCAAGGGCTCGATCACCCGCGGCCTGGAGGTGGTGGAGTTCGCCTGCGGCATCCCGCACCTGCTGAAGGGCGAATACAGCGAGGCGGTGGCCTCGGGCGTCGATGCCTTCTCATTCCGCCAGCCGTTGGGCGTGTGCGCCGGCATCACGCCGTTCAACTTCCCGGCCATGGTGCCGCTGTGGATGTTTCCGATGGCCATTGCCTGCGGCAACACCTTTATTTTAAAGCCCTCGGAGAAAGACCCGTCCACCGCCCTGCGTCTGGCCGAGTTGATGACCGAGGCCGGGCTGCCCGATGGCGTGCTGAACGTGGTGATCGGCGACAAGGGGACGGTGGACACCCTTCTGGCCGACCGGCGCGTGCCGGCGATCAGCTTCGTCGGCTCCACCGCCGTGGGGCGCTACATCTATGCCACCGGCTGCGCCAACGGCAAACGGGTGCAGGCGCTGTGCGGCGCCAAGAACCACATGATCGTCATGCCGGACGCCGACCTGGAGCAGGCCACCGACGCGCTGGTGGGAGCGGCCTACGGGTCGGCCGGCGAACGCTGCATGGCGATTTCAGTGGCGGTCGCCGTGGGCGATGCCGTGGGCGACGAATTGATCGGCCGGCTGGCGCCGCGCGTGCGGTCGCTGAAGGTCGGCCCCTACACCGACGCCGAGGCCGAGATGGGGCCGATCATCACCCGCGACAGCCTGGACCGCATCCGCGCCTACGTTGATTCCGGCGTGCGCGAGGGAGCGGAACTGGTGGTCGACGGCCGCCACATCGCCATGCAGGGCCACGAAAAGGGCTTTTTCATGGGTGGCTGCCTTTTCGACCGGGTGACACCGGACATGGCCATCTACCGCGAGGAAATCTTCGGTCCGGTGCTGAGCGTGGTGCGGACGCCCGACTATGAGACGGCGCTGGGCCTCGTCAACGACCATGTCTACGGCAACGGCACCGCCATCTTCACCCGCGACGGCGACGCCGCCCGCGACTTCGTCACCCGCGCCCAGGCCGGCATGATCGGCGTCAACGTGCCGATCCCGGTGCCGGTGGCCTATCACAGCTTCGGCGGCTGGAAGCAGTCGCTGTTTGGCGATATCCACATCCATGGGCCGGAGGGCGTGCGGTTCTACACCAAGCTGAAGGCCGTCACCACCCGCTGGCCATCGGGCATCCGCACCGGGGCGCAGTTCCACTTCCGCTCCGGCGCCGAGCACTGAAAAACTCTGACGTCCGGGAGAGGCTCCGCGCCTTTCCCGGACATCCGTCATAGGGCGGTGTCATCCCACACACGTACAGTATTGACACTAAACAGGTAAGGGACTAATTTAAAACCACAGCACACAGGGAGGCTGCCGTGGTTTTGCGCATTACGATGAATGGGGATTACGAATTTCGCGTCTGGGCGATCCGCGAGGCCGCAAAGCGAGAAACCGGCGATATGGCCCTTGCCCTGGAACATTGGGCGCGAATCCTGGAGCGCCAGCACGCGATCAACCAGCAGATGCACCGACAAGGGCGGCGGGGGTGATCACCGCGCCGCTTCAGCCCGGGATTTCTTGGCCTGACGGAAGAAATGCGCGATCCAGCAACCGACCAGAGCGGCGTCCTTGACTGCGCCCGGCGCTTCCAATGCCGCCAAGGCCGGTTCCGCCCGGTCGTCGGGGACGACGCCACTCTGCCGCAATTCAAGCAGGTCGCGCTCGAACGCTGCGTCGAACTCGGGGTGAGCCTGGAAGCTGATGGCGGTGTTGCCATAGGCCAGGACGGCGTAGGGGCAGAACTCCGAACGTGCGATCACCGCCGCTCCCTCCGGCAGCACCACTACCTGATCCTGGTGCATAGCGTTGATGCAGAAGGTATCCGGCGCGCCATCCATCCATGCCGGCTTGGCCGCGAGGCGGTAAGTGTGGGGTCCGACACCCCAGCCCTGCGCCGCCTTTTCCACCCGTCCGCCCAGTGCTTCGGCAAGGATCTGGTGGCCGAAGCAGATACCGACCACCGGCACTTTCGCTGCCACGGCGTCGCGCAGAAAGGTCTTGAGCCGGCGCATCCACGGCAGGTCCTCGTAAACCCCATGCTTTGAGCCGGTGATCAGCCAGCCGTCGCAAAACTCGGGAGCGTCGGGAAAGACGTCGTCCAGCACGGAGAAGACCGTGAAGCTGAAACGGGCATCGGCGGCGCCGATCAGCCGGCTCAGCATCTCGGCGTAGGAACCATGTCGGTCGCGCAGTTCAGCCGGGGGACGGCCCGTTTCGAGAATGCCGATACGCATGCCCGTCACCCCGCCGGCGGCAGCAATACCGCGTAGGATCGCCGGTCACGGATGGCCGGCGGCGAGGGCCTCAGCTTCACGCCTTCCGGCAGTACCTCGATGTTGGCGTCGGGATAGACGGCCACCGCCTCGCGCAACGAGTCGAGGAAGCGCGGCTTGAACTGGCGGACGGTCTTGTATTGCAGGCCGAACTGCTCGTGCAGTTTCACCCATGGCACCATTACCGGGGCTTTCAGCGCGTGCAGGCGATAGCAAAGCCAGATGTAGATGTCGATCACCGTGCTGGAATTCTGAATGAGACGGATAGCCTTCTCCTCGCAGGGCACGGGATGCTGGAGAAGCGCTTGATAGAAACCTTCGGAAAGTTCCGCCGTTTCCTCCCAGAACCGGCCCTGGCGCGGATCGCCGTCGGGCGGCGGGTTGATCATCGCCGACACGATGTTCTCGCGCTGAAAGCCGTTGGACCCGTCGTCGGCCATCCAGCCGACGGTGAGACGGCAGGCGGACAGCCGGCGGGTCTGGTCGCGCACGGCGTTGAAGTTGGAACCGCCCGGATTGATGCCCATGCGGACCATCCAGTCGGTCATGGAGTTGCCGAGGCGAATCACCCGCGAGCGGGTCTTGATGGCCTCGGTCTGCAGGTAGAACATGATGAGGCGCGCGCGGCTGCCGTAGGGCACGCCGTATTTCTTCGCTACGCCGTTTTCCGGCAGCACCCCAGGCTCGACGATCAGACTGAGGCGGCCGTTCTTGCGCTCCCAGATGTCGTTATCCGGCAACGGCCGGTGCGGCAGGGTGGTCATGGCGAAGCCGGAATACATGTAGGCGATCGAGCCTTCCTCGTCGCCCAGGATTTCGGCGGCCAGATCGATCAGGCGCTTCTGCTCGGTCGGAACCCTTTTCCGAGCTTCGGTGCGGCCATGCCGAATCACCAGATCATGTATCTCGCCCATGCCACCCTCCTGCGCCTTAAGATGGAGTGTCGCTGTGACCGGCGGGGGGCGTCAACTCGCCGTCTTGCGACACCCCTCTTGATTGGTTTCGCCATCTTGTGACGTCTGCGGATTCGCCGTCTTGTGACGCGGGTCCAAGGAGGAAAACCGCCAGTTCCCCTTTCCCATCATCAATAAAATTCAAGTTCGACGGCCAAATACCATAGGGAGATATTTGGATAGGAGTCTTTTTGTATAGGTCGCAACTTCACGACAGACGACTCGGGAAAGCGTCGCAAGTCGGCGGGGAGTTGTCGCAACCCGGCGAAAAGTCCGTCGCAACCCGGCGGGGGAAAACCCCGATGTCACAAGGTGGCGAGGGATAAAGGGCGCCGCCTGTGCATGAACGGCGGACGAATCGTAGCCGCCCTCAGTGCGTCACAAGATGGCGAAACGGGAGCCGCCTGGACCGTAAGCGTCACAACTTGGCGACTCAACCCCATGGGAGGGGCGTCACAAGATGGCGAACGGCGGCGTGGGTGTCACAAGATGGCGAGGGGACCGAAGGCGGCTGGCGCGATACCTTGGGGATTACCATTGACGGGGTAGGGCCGTCCGGACAAATCTGACCGCCTGTTTGACCGGTCAAACCACATGAGGGATCATGCCAGTCGTAACGGTCGCCAGCACCAAGGGGGGCACGGCGAAAACCACCCTGGCCTTGTGCCTGGCGGATTGGTGGCGCCACGCGAACCTGACCGTGGAATGCCTGGACATCGACCCCAACCGGAACCTCTCGGCGTGGATCGGCCGATGCGAATTGCCGATCACCTGCCAGTCGGTGGGGGAGGACGACGTGGTGTTCGCCGCCGTCGAAGCCGCCCGGCGCTCCGACATGGTGGTGATCGACGTGGCGGGATCGCTGGCGCGCGGCATGCTGTACGCCATCGGTGCGGCCGACGCCGTTCTCATCCCCTGCAAACCCTCGGCAAACGACGCGCTGGAGGCGGCCCGCACCCGCCAGCAAATCATGACCGCCATCGCCGCCGCCCAGAAACGCGCGCCCAACGCCCACATTCCGCACGCGGTGGTGCTGACCCAGGTCAACCGCCGGGCATCGGTAACCGCCAATACCGTCGACCAGCTTCGAGTTCTGGGCGTGCCGTTGCTGGGCAATTCGGCTGGGCCGGTGGACATGCCGCACCGGACGGCTTATCAGCAGGCGTCTTATCGCGGGTCGCCGCTCGACGATCCCGCGGTGCGCGAGGATATGGGCGTTATCGTGTCGGCCGTCGAACAGCTTATCGAGACTTGCCATGGCTGACCGCCGCTCCTCCAAGGGGACCGAGTTCGTTACCGAATCGCGG
>DASPMK010000210.1:0-5740 GCA_035627075.1 Azospirillaceae bacterium | reverse complement strand
TACCCCGACGTCGGCGGCACCTGGTTCCTGCCGCGCTGCCCCGGCAAGCTCGGCACCTATCTGGCGCTGACCGGCAGCCGGCTGAAGACGGCCGACATCCTCTACATCGGCATGGCCACCCATGTCGTGCCGTCGGACAAGCTGGAGGCGCTGAAGGCGGAACTGTCGGGCGTGAAGACCGCCGCCGACGTCAAGGCGGTGCTGGACGGCTTCCACCAGGACCCCGGCCCGGCGCCGCTGGCCGAAAGGCGCGCCCTCATCGACGGGCTGTTCGCCCATGACACCTTCCCGGCCCTGTGGTCGGCGCTGACCCATTCGCCCGACCCGTGGGCGGCCGAGGTGGCGGCGGCCCTGAAGCACAAGTCGCCCAGCGCCGTGAAGACGACGTTCGAGCAGATGAAGCGTGGTGCGGCGTTATCGTACGACGCCTGCATGAAGCTGGAATTCCGCCTGTCGATGAACGTGACGCGCGGCCATGACTTCTACGAGGGCGTGCGATCGGTGATCGTCGACAAGGACAACAAGCCCCGCTGGCAGCCCGCCACGCTCGACGCGGTGACGGACGACGAGGTCCAGGGCCAGTTCGGCCCCACCCCCTGGGGCGAGCTGGAATTCGAGTAATACCAAAGGCACAGTGCGGAGCACTGTGCGGAAGGGGGACACGGGCGGCCGATCATGGAAGTGTTCAAACGCCGCCCGTATCACACGCTATCTTCATACCGTCATGCGCGGGCTTGACCCGCGTATCCACGCCGTCGAGCGGAGTGGCCGCAGAGCGTGGATGGCCGGATCAAGTCCGGCCATGACGGAGGTGGTGAAGCCAACGGAAAAGAAAAACAGGGAGGAAACGCCCATGCGGATTCGCGATCTGGCGGCCATCGTCACCGGCGGCGGTTCGGGGCTGGGCGCTGCGACGGCGCGCGCGCTGGCCGCATCCGGCGCCCGCGTCACCGTGCTCGACCTCAACGAGGATGGCGCCAGGGCCACCGCCGAGGCGATCGGCGGCGCTTTCGCCCGGTGCGACGTGTCGGACGAGGAGTCGGTGCGGGCGGCGCTGGCCCACGCCCGCGACCGCCACGGCCCGGCGCGCATCTGCGTCAGTTGCGCCGGCATCGTCACCGGCGGCAAGGTGGTCGGCCGCAAGGGGCCGCATCCGCTCGACACCTTCTCACGCGTCATCCAGGTCAACCTGATCGGCACCTTCAACGTGATGCGGCTGGCGGCGGCCGACATGGCGGCGCTGGAGCCCTTGCCGAACGATCAGGGCGACAACGAGCGCGGCGTCATCGTCAACACCGCCTCCATCGCCGCGTTCGAAGGCCAGATCGGCCAGTGCGCCTACGCCGCCTCCAAAGGCGGAGTGGCATCGCTGTCGCTGCCGGCGGCGCGCGAGTTGGCCCCGCTGGGCATCCGCGTCGCGGCGATCGCCCCCGGTGTTTTCGAGACGCCGATGATGGCCGCCATGACGCCCGAGGTCCTTCAACCGCTTATTGACAGCACGCTGTTCCCGCACCGGCTGGGCAAGCCGGAGGAGTTCGCCCGGTTGGCGGTCCACATCGTCGAGAATCCCATGCTCAACGGCGCCACGTTGCGCCTGGACGGTGCCCTGCGCATGGCGCCGTCGTAAATCGCGCGCAAATCATTGCCTTCCATCTCGCCGGCGTTGAAAAAAGACGCCCGGCATGATGTTATTGATCCTGGAGGGGCGCAGCCGGGCCAGGTGGGAGGCACGCGATGGTCGATACTTTCAGACTGCCGGCGGGCATGCGCTCCAGCCTTCTCCTGTTGCAATCCACCCAGGCCAAGGTGGACCGCACGGTGCAGGCATTGTCCACGGGCTATAAGATCAACTCGGCGCTCGACAATCCAACGGCGTGGTTCGCCGCCCGCGGGCTGATCCATCGTGCCGACGGGTTGACCTCGCTCAAGGACGCGATGTCCCAGGCCATCAGCACCATCAAGGCGGCGGACAAGGGGATTTCGGCCATCGAGTCGCTGATCGAGCAGGCGCGCGGCCTCGCCGTCGCCGCCTATGGCTCGCTGGACACCGATGAAGCCTCCATCGCCACGCGCCAAAGCCTTGCCCGGCAGTTCGATCGGGTCCGCGCCCAGATCGACACGATCGCCTATGATTCGGGTTACCAGGGCAAGAACCTGCTGGCCGGCAGCGGCCGCCGCGTCGATTCCTGGCGCGACCCGGCCGCCGGCGCCGACATCGCCGGGGTCGATCGCGTCCGCGTCACCAACGGCTCCACCGCCCGCAACTACTCGGTGCAGGTGGAGGGCTCGGGCGCCATTTCCGCCGTAGCCGGGGACATCGCCCGCACCGAGGAGGCGCGCGGCCTGACCGGGCTCACGGTTTCCGGCCATCTCGACTCCGGCCAGGGCAGCTTCGCCGATGTGACCATCGCCACCGGCGGCAGCCTCGGCCGGCAGCGCACCGTCACCATCTCCGACGGCAAGGAGGCGCGCGCCATCCGCGCCTTCGACAACTCCCAGAGCCTGACGGCGGCCGTCGCCACTCCGGCCGCGGCGGGCCAGGGCAAGACCGCGACCGTCACCGTCGGCGGCGTCATCGAGGCGGGGGACACCTTCCAACTGGCCATCGCCGGCCGCGCCGTCATCTACAAGGCCCAGGAGGGGGACACGTCCGCCGAGGTCACGGCCGGACTGGCCGGGCGCATCGCCGCCGACCTCGCCCTCTCCGGCATCACAGTCAACACCGACGCCGCGTCCGGCCGCCTGACCCTGGCCGGGTCCGCCGCGCGCGGCGACTTCACCCTCGCCGCCACCACGGAAAACGCCCTGACCCGGCGGGTGAGCGAAACCTTCTCCTCGGGCACGGTGGTCGCCTTCACCCTCGACCGCAAACGGATGGAGGCGGCGGTCAACGCCGGCAACGGCACCTCCGTGCTCGAAAAGAACGTCGACGTTCGCGTCGCGGTGCGCGACGATCTCGGCGCCAGCGTGGTGCGCGACGGCCGGAGCGCCCGTGGCGAAGGCAAGCTGGCCATGGGGGAGAATGCCTTCACCTTCGCCGGCGGCACCGTCCGCGTAACGGTCAATCCCAAGACCATCCTGGCATCGGCGCTCAAGGAGGCCGGAAGCGGCGTGCGGACCCAGGTTTCGGCACCGCCCGACGGCGCCAATGACCTGACGGTGATATTCAACGACAACCGCACCAGCACGCTGACCGTCGAAGCCCAGGACCTCACCACCCAGGGCCTGAAGCTCGACGCCGCCGCCAACGGCTGGATGGACCGGGCCGACATCGACCGGGCCATGGCGTCGCTGGATTTCGCCAAGGCCACCGCGCGCGGCGCGGCGCAGATGCTCTCCACCAACCTCAACATCATCACCACCCGCGAAACCTACGCCCGCGAGTTCGCCGACGTATTGGTGGAAGGGGCCAACAAGCTGCTGCTGGCCGACCGGAACGAGGAAGCCGCCAAGCTGCTGATGCTCCAGACCCGCCAGCAACTCGGCATACTGACGCTCAGTCTGGCCGCGCAGTCACAAAGATCGATTTTGCAATTGTTCTGAGAGCCCTCCGGGAAGATGCCCAACGCTATCCGGGCCTTCGCGTCATACCGCCGTCATGGCGGGGCCTGATCCGGCCACTCCGCGGCCCGGCGTGGGGACGCGGGTCAAGCCCGCGCAGGACGACAGAAGCAACGTCGTGATACGGCGGCGATTGTTCCCGGACGGGCTCTGCTTCAACTGAGCTACGTAATTTTACTCACATTGAAGCCGATAATATTCGTTAGATAAGCAAACAAATACTTCACACAAACGCACACCACCAACACTGACAATCCCATGCCATAACATTTCATTTGCTGATGTTTCATTGTTCGTTAACATCACCTCTATAGCTTCAAAAACCTGAATACCACCGACTTTTGCCGCCTGATGGGCAAAATCGCTCAATCGGCGCTTCCTGCTTGAATTGTCGCTGAAGGGGAGAGACGAGCCATGACCACGGCCACCGCATCCGACGGCTTCTTCACCAACATGCGGATCAAGACCAAGATCCTGTCGGGCTCGGCCCTCATTCTCCTGATCCTGCTGGTAATCTCGCTGATCGCCACGAAGAACTTCCAGCAAGTCCTCAACGGGTTCGAGACCTACCAGCAACGCGTCCGGGCAGTCGACCTGGTCCGCGAGGTCGAGCGCGACTTTCTCGACCTGCGCCGGTATTCCCGTGAATTTTCCTACGCCGGCGCGGCCGAGGACGCCGTCCGGGTGCGCGAGCTGGCCGCCTCCCTCGACCAGCAGATCACCGCGGCCCTGGCCCAATCCCACGACTCCGAGCGCCTCAAGGCGATGAACGAACTGGCCGCCGCCTTCAAGGACTACATGGTCAGCTTCGACCGGGCGGTGTTGCTCAAGACCGAGCAAAACCGCCTGATCCGCGAGGTGCTGGACCCCACGGGCGCCCGTCTCCATGAGGTTATCTCCGCCTTCGCCCAGCACACCGCGGCCGCCGGCCACAACGACGGCTTGGCGCTGTCCGCGCTGGAGCATGTATTGCTCGCCCGTCTGTACGCCAATCAGTACGTCGGCCGCCGTGACAAGGCCTACGCCGACAAGGCCGAGAACGAGTTCGCCAACGCGCAATCGGCCCTCACCGTTCTGGACGGCATGTCGATGACGACGGAGGTACGGCAGGCGCTGGACCATCTCAAGGACATGATGGCCCAGTATGACCGGGCTTTTGAGCAGGTCGTGGTCTCGACCGATCAGGTCAACGAACTGGTTTTCCGGAGGATGGCGGACGAAGCCCGTACCGTCGCCAACGACGCGATGGCCATCAAGGAGTCCGGCATCCGGGAGGGACACACCATCGAGAAGGAAACCGAGGGGCTGATCGAAACCTCGAAAACCGTGGTGATGGCGTTCTCGGCCGCCGGCCTTGCGGTGGGCCTTGTCATGTCATGGCTGATCGGCGGCGGCATCGCCGCTCCGGTGATCCGGATGGCCGACACCATGCGCCGCCTGGCCGATGGCGACCTCGATGCCCCGGTGCCGGCGCTCGGCCGCCGCGACGAGGTCGGCCAGATGGCCGACGCCGTCCAGGTGTTCAAGGACAACGGCATCGAAAAGAAGCGCATGGACGAGGCCGAGAAGCTACGGCTGGAAGAGGAGCGCCGCGAGGAGGAGGCCCAGCGCCGGCGCGAGCAGGCCATCGCCCAGGAGATCGCCACCCTGATCGAAGCCGTGTCCAAGGGCGACCTGTCGCGCCGCCTGGATCTGGCCGGCAAGGACGGCTTCTACCGGACCATGAGCGAGGGCATCAACCGCGTCACCGACACCATCGAGGCGGTGGTCGCCGACATCGGCACGGTGCTGGGCGCCCTGGCCCAGGGCGACCTGTCGCAGCGCATCACCAAGACTTACGAAGGCGCCTTCGAAACCCTGGCCGGCAACGTCAACGCCACCTCGGTCAAGCTGGCGGAGATCGTCGGCAACATCTCCGCCGCTACCGAAACCATCTCGGCGGCGTCCGCCGAGGTGTCGGCCGGTTCGTCGGATCTCGCCGACCGCACCGAGCAGCAGGCTTCCTCGCTGGAGGAAACCGCGGCGTCGATGGAGGAGCTGTCGGCCACGGTGCGCTCCAACGCCGACAACGCCCAGCGCGCCAACCGCATGGCGGTCGACGCCCGCTCGGCCGCCGAACAGGGCGGCGCGGTCGCCGGCTCGGCGATCGAGGCGATGCGCCGCATCGAGGACGCCTCGC
>DASPMK010000209.1:0-7749 GCA_035627075.1 Azospirillaceae bacterium | reverse complement strand
CGCTGCTGGCACTGGGCGCCTCGCCGCTCACCGTCGCCGCCTGCGGCGGGGCAAGCATGCTGGCCGCCGTCGTCCTGGCGCTCGCCATCGACGGGCGGGAACTGGGCCGAGCGCTGTTCCGCACCCTCTTCCGCCTTGCCTTCCGCGTCGAGGTGCGCGGGGCGGAGCATCTGGTCGGGATCGAAGGCGCGGCGGTGGTGACACCGAACCACCAGTCCTTCCTGGACGGCGCGCTGCTGGCCGCCTTCCTGCCGGGCATGCGCTTCGCGGTGGACACCTTCGTCGCGAAGCACCCGCTGGCCAAGCCCTTTCTGGCGCTGGCCGACCACGTCACCATCGACCCGACCAACCCGCTGGGCACCCGCGTGCTGGCCCGCGCACTGGCCGAGGGCGACAAGATCTGCATCTTTCCGGAGGGGCGCATCACCGTCACCGGTTCTCTGATGAAGGTTAACGGCGGCCCCGGCATGCTGGCGGACAAGGCACGCTGCCCGGTGGTGCCGGTGTGCATCGAAGGCGCCCAGCGCTCGCTGCTGTCGCGTATGCGCGGGCGGCTGCGACTCGGCCTGTTCCCGCGTATCACCATTACGGTGATGCCGCCGGTCACGACGCCTGACGTCGCCGGGCTGGTCGGCAAGAAACGGCGCGCCGCGCTCAAATCCTGGCTGTCGCGCGTGATGACGGAAACCGTCTTCGCCGCCCGCCCGCAGCCGGAAACACTGGCCCACGCTCTGCTGGAGGCCCGCCGCAAGACCGGTCCGAAGGAGGACGCGGTCCAAGACGGCGACTTCTCCACCGTGTCCTACCGCGCGCTGGCCGCACGCGCCCTGGTGCTCGGCCGCATCCTGACGCGCGGCACGGAACCGGGTGAGGCGGTGGGCGTACTGCTGCCCACCGCCTCACCGACGGCGGCCGTGTTCTTCGGACTGGCCGCCCACAGCCGACCGGCCGCCATGCTGAACTTCACCGCCGGACCGGAGTCCGTGAAGGCCGCCTGCCGCGCCGCCGGCGTGCGGACCATCGTCACCTCGGCCCAGTTCGTGGAAAAGGCGCGCTTGGGCGCGCTGGTGGAGGCCCTGGCCGTCGACCACTCCATTATTCACCTGGAAGAGGTCAAGCGCGGCCTGACGCTGGGCGACAAGCTGCGGGGGCTGGCCGCCCTGATGGCGCCGGAACGGCTGCTGCCGCCGCAGGGCACCGGCGACGACATCGCCGCTATCCTCTTCACCTCCGGCTCCGAGGGGCCGCCCAAGGGCGTGGCGCTCAGCCACGGCAATCTGCTCGCCAACATGGCCCAGGTGGCGTCGGTGGTGGACTTCACCCGGCGGGACGTGGTGTTCAACTGCCTGCCCGTCTTCCATTCCTTCGGACTGACCGGCGGCATGCTGCTGCCGATCCTCAACGGGGTGAAGGCGGTGCTCTATCCCAACCCGCGCCACGTCCGCCTGATTCCGGAACTGGTCTACCAAAGCAACGCCACCGTCCTGTTCGGCACCGATTTCTTCCTGAACGCCTGGGCGCGCTCCGCCGACCCATACGACTACCACTCTCTGCGGCTCGTCTTCGCCGGAGCCGAACGGCTGCAGGAGGAGACACGCCGCGTCTACACCGAGCGCCTGCGCGTCCACCTGCTCGAAGGCTACGGCACCACCGAAACGGCGCCGGTAATCGCCGTCAATACGCCGGCCCGCTTCCGCGCCGGCACCGTCGGCCAGCCGCTGCCGGGCATCGAGACCGAACTGGTGCCGGTGCCGGGCGTCGAAACCGGCGGACGACTGCGGGTACGCGGACCCAATGTGATGAAAGGCTACCTGCACGCTGACCGTCCCTGCGAGATCCAGCCGCCCGAGGGTGGCTGGCACGACACCGGCGACATCGTGGAGATCGACGCCGACGGCTTCATACGCATCGTCGGCCGGATCAGGCGCTTCGCCAAGGTGGCCGGCGAGATGATTCCGCTGGGCGTGGTGGAGGATCTGGCGGCCTACGCCGATCCCTCCGCGCCGCACGCCGCCGTCGCCATGCCCGATACCAAGCGCGGCGAGCGCATCGTGCTGGTGACGGTGAGCGCCGCGCTGTCGCGCGACGCGCTGGTCGCCGCTGCCCGCGTCAAGGGCGCGCCGGAGATCGCCATCCCTCGCCACGTCGTGCGCGTGGACGCCATCCCGCTGCTGGGAACCGGCAAAACCGACTACCCGGCCGTGATGCGCCTTGCCGCGGCGGCCCTTGCGACGGAGACGGCATGATGAACGGGCTTGCACCGGCCGGCAACCGCCAGCCCCCGGATCGCCGCCACGCCGGTGGCGCCGGACCAGATTCCGCTCTTGTCACACGGCGCGCGGAATACGTTCTCCGGATGCTCGACAGACAATTTGACCGGCCCAAGGGGCATCGCCCGATTTGCTGAGCGAAGGCGAGCAGGCGGTTCTGGTGCTCGACGGCGCCGGGTGGCATGGGAGCAAAGCCCTGGCGGTCCCGGACAACATCACCTTGGTGCTCCTGCCGCCCTGTTCGCCGGAACTCAATCCGGCCGAGCGGGTCTGGCTGTTCCTGCGCGAGCGGTTCCTCTCGTTGCGCGTCTTTCCCGACCAGGCCGCCATCGTTCAGGCCTGTTGCGATGCCTTGAATGCCCTCGTCGCCGAAACCGGCAGGATCAAGTCACTCTCCTCCTACCCCCTCCTACCCGGAGATCGAGAAAGTCAGTTCATAGGCTCGCCGGTATGATACCAAATCCCGCGCACAAGCTGCGCTTGCGCCGCCGGTGACAGGCGACGGATCATGGAAGCGTTCATCCGCCGCCCATATCAGAAGTTGATCGTCCACGGCTCGGCCTTAGCCGCGGCGTGCCACTCCCTCATCGCCGGCAGGTCCAGCACGGCCTCCGCATAGGCCCGGCACACCGGGTCGAGCGGGACGCCATAGGTGTCGAAGCGCGTCACCACCGGCGCGAACAGGGCATCGGCGATGGAGAAACGGCTGAACAGGAAGGGACCGTCGATGCCGAATCGGCCACGGGCATCGCGCCAGATCTGCGTGATGCGGGCGATATCGGCCTCGCATTCGGGCGTGCGTGACGCGTCGGAACGCTTTTCCTTCAAGTCCATGGGCAGATTACGTCGGAGGTCGGCGAACCCCGCGTGCATCTCCGCCGCCACGGAACGCGCTACCGCGCGCGCCGGTGCGGCCGCGGGCCACAGGTGCGCCTGGGGAAAGGTTTCGGCGATGTACTCGCAGATAGCGATCGACTCCCATACCGTGGTGTCGCCGTGGTGCAGCACCGGCACCTTGCCGCCCGGTGAATGACGCAGGATCGAGGCCTTGGTTTCCGGCTGGCGAAGCGGGATCACCACCTCCTCGAACCGCTGGCCGGTCTGCTTGAGCGCCAGCCACGGCCGCAGCGACCAGGAGGAGTAAGCCTTGTTACCCATGACCAGCGTCAAATCCGACATGGCATATCCCATTGGCTGAAGGTGTTTCGCTGCGGTTGCGGTTACAAGGTATGAAAAGTGCCCCCGGTACCGTCAAGAATCGCGGCGGCATCGCGCGCATTTGCCGTGCCGGTGTGGCCCATCGCCCACCCCCGGCGCGCATTGCAACACCGGTCGCGCAACAAAAAACCGCGCAGGAGATTCTCCGCGCGGTCTTCGGGGAGGGCGAGAACCGTTCTCACGGTTCGCGCGCCCATCTTCCTGAATGATCAGTGGAAGATGTGGACCATCTCCGCACGGCGATTTCCGCGATTCTCGCGCGCCATCCGCTCGGCCTGCTCCAGCGCGATCATCAATTCCTGCTTGAGGTAGTGGTTGCGCGGATCGGTGCCCATCTGCTGGATGGTCGCCACCACCTCGTACTTCACCTTTTTCGGCATGCGGTGAATGTTCTCGATCATCAGAATTTTCACCAGCGGCCGCACCTTGGTGGAGCGGATCAGGCTGTGAACCATCGCCGAATAAATGTCGAGACGGATCAGCGCCTTTTCCGACAACTCGAAGAAGGTTTCGACGAAGTCACGCGGATCGACCGCCGCCTGAAGCACCTCCGACAGGCTGCGCTTCATCTCGTCGAAATATTCCTTACGGATGTCGGTGATGGTGGTCTTGATGATGTGCTTGATCTCGTTGACGGAGTCGTCGCTGAACGAGGTCGACGCAGCCATCTCGACGCACTGGCGAACCTTGTCGTGCTTCGATTCGGAGCCTACCGAAACCAGGATCTCGCCCACCAGATCACGGCGCCGGGCGCGCGGGGACAGCCGCGCCGTGGCGGCCAGCGACATCACGTTCGACGGATCGCGGGCGGCCATCATGGCCAGCACCAGCGTATCGTCGAAATGGCCGAGGTAGAGTTCCTTGTTCAGCAGGTACTCGGGGCTCAGCATCCAGCCGTCATCGCCGGGGATGGAGAGGCCCTGCCCCTGATTATACTTATCCTTCAACTTGAAGGCGAAAGCCAAGCCCGAATCGGTTGCGCCGTCGCGCTGGGCATCCACCTGCCGGCCGAGATACTGCCGGACGGTGTTCGCACGCTGATCAACCTGCGGATTGTACAGATTGTTGCGGACCGTTTCAGCCCAGTCCAAATCACCGATCTTCTTCATGACAACACACGGACGTAACGGTGGACGAGGGACGAGCGAATTTGGGTTCTTTGACCCCGAGGGTTCGTTTGAGCCCAGAACGGTTACCGCTCCCGGGTTTCCGGCGCAGATTTGTCATATCAGAAGGGGCGGCCAATTGCAAGTCGGTCAGGCAGTTTTTGCCCCCTCCAAAAGGCGGAAGTTACCTATTTTTGCCCCCGCCATCACCGATAAGTCATTGTTATTAAATAGATAATTTTGTCACAGTCGTTGCCGTCCCGCAACGTGGGCGGTCAGGCGGCAGGAACTGCCGGCCGACCGCCGGCAGCTCCGCCGTCACCAATCGGTTTCAGCGCGGCAGCCAGACCGGCGCTCCGAAGCCCTGCGGCACCGTCGGCCGTTCCCACCGCGCCGGCGTCTCGGAAAACCGGGTCCCCGGGGCCAGGAAGGTCATCGGGCCATAGGGCGTCTCCATGCCTGCAAGCCGCGGGTTGAGCATGTCCGGCGGAAACGGCGGGTAGGTCGGCGCCGGCAGCTTGGGCAACTGGTCCGGCGGAGTAGCGACCTGCCCCATCTCCTGAAGCCACATGGCGCTGCGGGTCAGCACCACGCGGACGTGCCAACTGCCGCCTTCGGTGGCGCGGCGGACCAGCGCCGCCAGGGTGCCAAAGGCCGCCAGATAGCCCGAAACATAATCATTGGGGTAGACCGACGACAGCGCCACCGATCGCCCCGGCCGAGGATCGGGGCAAACCTTACCCTGGGTGAAAGCCATGCCGGATACCGTCTGGGCCAACTGCTCCCAGCCGGGCCGTCCGCCCCATGGCCCGTCCTCGCCATAGCACGAGGCCGACACGTAGACGATGCCGGGGCGGATCTTCGCGCACTCCTGCGGCCCGAAGCCCAGTTTCCTCAGCGCCCCCGGCCGGAAGGACTCGGAGAACACGTCGGCCTCCGCCACCAGCCGCGCCAGCCGTTCGTTGTCGCCGCTACCGCCGCCGCCGGGCGGCACGAGATCGATGTAGGCGGCCCGCTTGCCGTGGCCGGTGTCCATCACGAACGACGGGATATAGGGCAGTTGCGAGCCCGAGATGTGCAGCACGTCCGCGCCCTGCTCAGCCAGCGTGCGGGCGCAGGTGGGACCGGCCAGTACATGGGTGCAGTCGATTACCCGCACCCCCGACAGCGGTCGTATCGGCCGCCCGGCGAAGTCCTGCGGCGGGGCCTCGCCGATCTTTTCGATAATCACCACCGGCGTGTCGGCGAGGTGCCGGCCCTGGGGGTGCGCCAGCCATTCCTGCCGCGTGCGGGCGAAAGCGCCGCACAACCCCTGGTCGGCGATGGTGTCCTCCAACTCCTGCGCCGACCAGTGCGACACCGCCTGGGCCACGGCGCCCGCGTCGTTGGCGCAGCCCAGGAGCGTCAACAGGCCGTCGCGCAGCCTGGGATAGCCGCCGTGCAGCATGATCCAGCGGCCGTCGCCGGTCTGGTACAGGTCCACCGTGGGATAGGCCGGGTCGGGCAGCGGCACCGACCGGCCATTGTGCTGGAGCATGCTCACGCACTTCAGGCCCATGGCCGCCGTCAGCGTGTCGATGGACGCCTTCTGACGGCGGCCGGTGCGCATTTCCCAGATCTTCACCACCGCCGCGGCCTGGGCGCCCAGCGCCAGCGCCGATGCCTCACCCAGGCGGAAGGGCGAGTACACCACCGGATCCCGCCCCTCGATCTCCACCGCGTCCACCAGCGACCGGTCGAGGCCGCCGATACCGAGCAATGTCACCAATTCATCCTGGATGGCCATGCGCTCCCCCTGATACATGAGATCGCCTCTTTCCCGCGTTCGGCGGCGATTCGTCATTTTATACGCGTATCGATTGATGCGCGCGAGTCCAAGCCCAAGCCGCTTTGCCCTTTTCACCGCCGCCAACCGGCGCCATCTTGGCAAGACACGTTCCCTGTCCCTGAAGGATGATGCCGTTGCTGCCCTGCCTCACCGCCACGGACGGCCCCGAGACGGTGCCGGTCACCCCGATCCGCAAATCCACGCTCGAGTCGTGGCTTGCCAGCCAGCCGCCGGCCACCCGCGCCTGGGTGACGGCCATCGGCTTCCAGGGCGACACCGGCGCCACGGCGCTTGTCCCCGGCGAGGATGGAAAGCTCGCCCGCGTGCTGGTGGGGATCGAAGCGCCGGACGCACCCTGGGCCTTCGCCGGCCTGCCCGGCAGCCTGCCCGCCGGCCGCTACCGCCTTGAGGCCGATCTCGACGCCCGTGCCGCCACGCGGGCGGCAACCGACTGGGCGCTCGCCTGCTACGCCTTCCGCCGCTACAAGAAATCCGAGAAGACATGGCCCGAGCTGGTGTGGCCCCATGCCGCCGACCGCGCCGCCGTGGAGCGGGCGGCCTGCGCCGCCTGTCTCGTCCGCGACCTCGTCAACACCCCGGCCGCCGACATGGGGCCGGCGGAACTGGCCGAGGCCGCCCGCACGCTCGGCGGGGAGTTCGGCGCCGCCGTCACCGTGATCGCCGGTGACGATCTTCTGGAGAAGAACTACCCCGCCATCCACACGGTCGGCCGGGGCTCGGTGCGCGAACCCCGCCTGATCGACATTACCTGGGGCCGCGAAACCGATCCCAAGGTGACGCTGGTCGGCAAGGGGGTATGCTTCGATTCGGGCGGCCTCGATATCAAGCCATCGTCGGGCATGCTGTTGATGAAGAAGGACATGGGCGGCGCCGCCCACGCCCTGGGTCTGGCGCGCATGATCATGATGGCGGGGCTGCCGGTGCGCCTGCGCGTGCTGATCCCGGCGGTGGAGAACATGCCCTCGGGCAGCGCCTTCCGCCCGCTGGACATCATCACGACACGCAAGGGCCTGACCGTGGAGGTGGGCAACACCGACGCCGAGGGGCGGCTGATATTGTGCGACGCCCTGGCCGAGGCCGATGCCGAGAAACCGGCCCTGATCATCGATTTCGCCACGCTCACCGGCGCCGCGCGGGTGGCGCTGGGGCCGGAGGTGCCGGCGCTGTTCTGCAACGACGACACTCTGGCCGCCGATTTGACCGCCGCCGGCGAGGCGCAAGGCGATCCCTTGTGGCGGCTGCCGCTGTGGCAGCCTTACCGCAAGATGCTGGACTGCAAGATCGCCGACCTGTCGAGCACCGGTTC
>DASPMK010000208.1:0-8770 GCA_035627075.1 Azospirillaceae bacterium | reverse complement strand
CGCCCTGTTCGGTGAGGCGGTGCGACGCATGGTCGCGGCCTTCGAGGGTCGTGCCAATCAGCTTTACGGTGACGCCCAGGCCAAGCCGGCGTCCATCAAAACGACTACGCCCGCCGCCTAAACAACCGCTTCCAGCATCTCCAGAGCGCGCCGGACGGTGGCCAGCCGCACCGCCTGCCGGTCACCCGGGAAGACGTGCCGCTCGTGGCGCACGTCCCGGCCGCGTCGCGCCACCGCCAGAAAGACGAGGCCCACCAACTTGATAGAGGTGGCCCCGCCAGGGCCGGCGATGCCGGTGACCGCTATCGCCACGTCGGCGCGGGAATGGTCCAACGCCCCTTGGGCCATCGCCTCGGCGACCTCGGCGCTGACGGCGCCGTGGTCGCGGATCAGGTCGGCCGGCACGCCCAGCATCTCGGTCTTGGCCTCGTTCGAGTAGGTGACGAAGCCGCGCTCGACCACCGTGGAGGAACCGGGGACGGCGGTAAGGCAGCCGGCGATCAGTCCGCCCGTGCAGGACTCGGCCGTCGCCAGTTTCAGGCCGGCGGCATCGAACCGCTGCAACAGAGCCAGAGAAAAATCGAACAGGTCACTGGGAATCATCGGATCATCCTGGCAGCCGGACGGTGGCCACGGCCTGGGCGGCAATGCCTTCGCGCCGGCCGGTGAAGCCCAGCTGCTCGGTGGTGGTGGCCTTGACGCTGACGCGGGTGCGGTCGATCCCCAGGATTTCGGCGACTCGCGCCAACATCGCCTCGCGGTGTGGACCGATCTTGGGGCGCTCGCAAATGATGGTAACGTCCACATGGGCGATGATGCCGTCACGTGCCGCCACCAGATCGGCGGCGTGACGTAGGAAGCGGGCGCTGTCGGCGCCCTTCCACCGCAGGTCGCTGGGTGGGAAGTGGCTGCCGATGTCGCCGTCGCCGATGGCGCCGAGAAGAGCGTCGGTCAGGGCGTGCAGCGCCACGTCGGCGTCGGAGTGTCCCTCCAGGCGGTGATCGTGGGGCATCTTCACGCCACACAGCCAGACATGGTCACCCTCGGCGAAGCGATGGACGTCGAAGCCTTGGCCAATGCGGATATCGGTCAGGGTAGGGCCGTTCAGCAAGCGGGCGGCGCGGGACATGTCGGCTGGCGTGGTCACTTTGAGATTGTCCGGGTTGCCGGGGATCAGGGCGACGGGCAGGCCGGCTTCCTCGGCCACCGCCGCGTCGTCGGTGAGGTTGCCGCCGGCAAAGCGGCGATGGGCGTCAAGGATATCGGCGAAGCGGAAGCCTTGCGGCGTCTGCGCCTGCCACAGCCCGTCGCGGTCGACCGTACCGGCGCTGAAGCCGCCGTCACCGCGCTTCAGGGTATCGACCACCGGCACGGCGGCGATGGCGGCGGGGCCGTGCTCCAGGGCGTCGCGGACACGCTGGATGGTGTCGGTATCGATCAGCGGTCGCGCGGCATCGTGGATCAGCACGGCGAAGGGGGCATCGCCGGCCAGGACCTCCAGGCCTAAGCGCACCGAGTCCTGGCGGGTGGTGCCGCCGGCGACGGGGGCAGGCAGGGACAGACCGGCTGTTGCGACGTCGTATAGATCGCGATGGGCGGGATTTATCACCACCCTCACTCCGGTAATGGCCGGGTGCGCAAGGAAGGCTTCCAAGGTCCGGCGCAAGATGGGCTTGCCCTGGAGATCGAGATATTGCTTGGGCTGGTTGGCGCCGAAGCGTTCGCCGCTGCCGGCGGCGACGATAAGCGCAAAGCAGGAGGTCATGGCGTTTCCGGATCAGGAATGCTCGGTTCGGGAGCCTAGCCTTTCCGCGGGCTGTCGCCAAGGCGTGGGGGTGAGCTATAATGTCGTCGACATGACCCAGAATCTTCTCTTCAGCCTGTCCGCCCTGTTCTCGCTGGTTCCGGCGTCGATTTTGACGTGGCGCCGGGGGCCGGAGCGCGACCGCCTGTTCTGGGTGTTGTTGCTGGTGGCGATGGCCGGTCCCCTGGTCTGGGCGTTCATCCAGGTGGCCGGGGCCTGGCACGCCGGGCTATCGACGGCGCTGTGGGTAACGATCGCCGCGACCATGGTGATTTTCGTGGCCTTAAGTCTCAAGACCCGCTCGGCCTGGCGCTTGTCGCCTGTGCTGTTCCCGTATCTGGTTCTGATCGCGACCTTGGCGACCTTGGCGCTGGAGGCGCCCCAGCCGCTGGTACGGGGGGATGCGCCGCGCGTTTGGCTGCAAGTGCATATCCTGGTTTCCGTGACGACCTACGCGCTGGTCACTTTGGCGTCAGTGGCGGCGTTGGCCGCCTTTCTTCAGGAGCGGGCGCTGAAGAAGAAGAGGCCGACCACGTTGACCCGTTCGCTGCCGCCGATGGCTGAGAGCGAGTCGCTTCAGGTGCGGCTGCTGACGGCATCGGAAATCGTCCTGGGGCTGGGGCTTCTGACCGGCATGGCTGTGCTCTACTACGAGCGGGGGCACGTCCTTGCCCTGGACCATAAGACCCTTCTCTCGCTTGCGACATTCGCCGTGATCGGCGTGCTCCTGACGGCTCATGCCAAAACGGGCGTGCGAGGGCGGGCCGCTGGTCGGCTGGTGCTGCTTGCCTATTTGCTGCTCACGCTGGCTTACCCCGGCGTCAAATTCGTCAGCGACGTGCTGATCGGGCACCCTCTCTCCGGCTTCTGAACACGCCGGCCCACCGCCAAACCCAAAGTACAGAGCCGTAGACGGTCGACTCGCCCTTGCGTCGCTTAGGGAGCGCATGTATTCTGACTAAAATTCATGCACTCATGGGATTTGCCTAAACTATGGGCATTGATATCGGGCCTGTTCACATCGCCGATCCGGTCATCCTTGCTCCCATGTCGGGAGTGAGTGATCTGCCGTTCCGCCGCCTGGTCAAGCGCTACGGGGCGGGATTGGTGGTTTCCGAAATGATCGCCAGCCAGGCGATGATCCGGGCGGCGCGCCAGACCATGAAAATGATCACCTCCTGCGCCGAGGAGTTCCCCATGGCCGTCCAGCTTGCCGGCTGCGAGCCGGAGGTGATGGCGGAGGCCGCGCGCCTCAACGTCGACCGTGGGGCGGCAATCATCGACATCAACTTCGGCTGCCCGGTTAAGAAGGTCGTCAACGGCCACGCCGGTTCGTCACTGATGCGCGACGAACCGCTCGCCGGTCGGATTTTGGAAGCGGTGGCGAGGGCGGTGGGGGTTCCCGTCACTCTCAAGATGCGCCTGGGTTGGGACGACAAGAGCCGCAACGCCGCCCGTTTGGCGAAGGTTGCCGAGGAAAGCGGCATTCGCATGGTCACCATCCATGGCCGGACCCGCTGCCAGCTCTACAACGGCACGGCCAATTGGGCGGCCATCCGCGAGGTCAAGGAGGCGATCAAGCTTCCGGTGATCGCCAACGGCGACATCAACACCTTCGAGGATGTGGTGGAGTGCCTGAAGCAATCGGGCGCCGACGGGGTGATGATCGGCCGCGGCACCTACGGCCGCCCGTGGTTTCCAGGGCAGGTCATCCATTTTCTGAAAACCGGCGAGGTGCCGGCCGATCCGCCGCTGGACGCCCAGTTGGCCATCGTGCTGGAACACTACGACGCTATGCTGGAGCATTATGGCCTGGACGCCGGAAGCCGTATCGCGCGCAAGCATGTCTGCTGGTATTCCAAGGGCTTGTCCGGTTCCGCCGAGTTTCGCTCTGAAATCAACCGGGTTGATGATCCCGCCGTCGCCCGGCGGATGATCCGCGATTTCTATGCCCCCGTTCTGGAGAGGATGGCCGCCTGATGGTCAGCGCCGCCACGCCCCTGCGTCGTCCGAAGCGCCCGACGATCGATCCGCCGGGCATTCTGAACGCCTTGCCCACGCCGGTGATGGTGGTCGATCGCCGCTTGGTGGTTCAGTACCTCAACCTCCAGGGGGAAGCTTTTTTCGAGGGCAGCGCCGCTACCCTGGTAGGCATGCCGCTGGAGGAACTGCTGCCGTCGGACAGCCCGGTGTTCTCGCTTATCGGGCAGGTGCTGGACGGTGGCAATCTGGTCAGCCTGGACGGCGTGACCATCCATACCCCGCGGTTCGGCCCCTATTTCGTCAACATCCAAGCCGGTCTTTATGGTGAGGGCGGCGAGAGGGTGGTGATGACGCTGCAGGAGCGCTCCATCGCCCGGATGATCGACAACCAGATGACCCACCGCCATGCCGCCCGCTCGGTGACCGCCATGGCCGCCATGTTGGCGCACGAGGTGAAAAATCCGCTGTCGGGCATTCGCGGCGCCGCGCAGCTTCTGGACGAGACGGTGCCCGAGGAAGACCGGGTGCTGACCGGGCTGATCCGTGACGAGGCCGACCGGATCGTGGCGCTGGTCAACCGCATGGAGGTGTTCTCCGATGGACGACCGTTGGAGCGCGTTCCGGTGAACATCCATGCCGTGCTCGATCATGTGCGCAACGTGGCGCAAAACGGCTGGGCGCGGCCGATTCGCTTTGTCGAGAACTACGACCCGTCACTGCCGCCGGTGTACGGCAACCGTGACCAGCTGATCCAGGTCTTCCTCAATCTGGTGAAAAATGCGGCAGAAGCCTGCCCCGAACAGGGCGGTGAAATTGTCCTGTCCACCTCATACCAGCACAGCATGCGGGTAACGGTTCCGGGAACCGAAGGCCGGCTGCATCTACCGTTGCTGGTTTCGGTGCAGGATAACGGCGAGGGTATTCCGGAAGATCTATACCCCCATCTGTTCGATCCCTTCGTTACCACGAAGAGGAATGGAACTGGCCTGGGACTTGCATTGGTAGCGAAGATCATTGGCGACCACGGCGGGGTGATCGAGTTCGACAGCCTGCCGCGCCGGACCGTCTTCAAGGTTTCGCTGCCCATGTACGAAGATGTCGAGCTGCCTGCCGCAACCACCAACGGACCCTCGCGGGAGTTGGCCTGATGGGGGCTTCCACGATCCTCGTGGCGGATGACGACCGCGCCATACGCACGGTGCTGACACAGGCACTGATGCGCCTGGGGTACGATGTCCGCACTACCGGGAACGCCTCCACCCTGTGGCGCTGGGTCGCCGATGGGCAGGGCGATCTGGTGATCACCGACGTGGTGATGCCCGACGAAAACGGGCTCGACCTCATTCCGCGCATCAAGAAGGTTCGCCCCGAACTGCGCATCATCGTCATGAGCGCCCAGAACACGCTCATGACCGCGGTGAAGGCGACCGAGCGCGGCGCCTTTGAGTACCTGCCGAAGCCCTTTGATCTCAAAGAACTGGTCAATGTCGTTCAGCGCGCGCTGAACGCCAGTCAGGCCATGCCGGCAAGCCCCGTCGAGGTGGCGGAGGCGGAAGAGCAACTGCCGCTGATCGGTCGCTCGCCGGCCATGCAGGAAATCTATCGCGTTCTTGCCCGTTTGATGGGCACCGACCTCACGGTGATGATCACCGGCGAATCCGGCACCGGCAAGGAGCTGGTCGCTCGCGCGCTGCACGACTATGGCAAGCGCCGAACCGGGCCGTTCGTCGCCATCAACATGGCGGCGATCCCGCGCGAGCTGATCGAATCCGAATTGTTCGGCCACGAGAAGGGAGCGTTTACCGGCGCCACCAACCGATCTTCGGGACGGTTCGAGCAAGCCCAAGGGGGGACGCTTTTCCTTGATGAAATCGGTGACATGCCCCTGGAGGCGCAAACCCGCCTTCTGCGTGTCCTGCAAGAGGGGGAGTACACTACCGTCGGTGGACGTACGGCAATCAAGACCGACGTGCGCATCATCGCCGCCACCCACCGCGACCTGCGTACGCTAATCCGCCAGGGCACGTTCCGCGAGGATTTGTTCTACCGCCTGAATGTCGTGCCGATCCGCCTGCCCCCCTTGCGCGAGCGGACCGAGGATGTGCCGCTGCTGGTGCGTCATTTCCTGGCCCAGACAGCGGCCCAGGGCTTGCCGGCCAAAAGCATGGATCAGGCGGCGATGGAGCGGATGAAACGCTATCGTTGGCCGGGCAATGTGCGCGAACTGGAGAATCTTGTCCGGCGCCTGGCGGCGCTGTACTCCCAGGAGGTGATCGGCGTCGACGTCATCGAGGCGGAGTTGGCCGAGTCGGCGCCCGCCGCGCCGCAGCAGGAGGAATACCAGAACGAGGGACTTTCCTCAGCCGTGGAGCGGCACCTCAAGGACTACTTCGCCGCCCACAAGGACGGGATGCCGTCGAATGGCCTGTACGATCGCGTGCTGCGCGAGATCGAGCGGCCGCTCATCACGCTGAGCCTTAGCGCCACGCGCGGCAACCAAATTAAGGCCGCCCAGCTCCTGGGGCTGAACCGCAACACTCTGCGCAAGAAGATTCGCGACCTGGATATCCAGGTGATTCGCGGATTGAAGTGACAACGAAGGGAGCAAGCGGCCCCTTTCGTCGTACAAAGGGAGGCGTGCCTAAGGGGGCACGCGGAGCAAAAAATTAACTCTATGTCAGGGACGTCCACAGGTGTATCTTCTTGGCAACAGCCCACTGTTGCCGAGGAGCCGCGCTGGCAGGCACCCTATGAGCAATCCGACGTCCAAATCAACGCCTGACGCACCACCCGATACGGCACCCTCCCCGTGGCGGCACACCGTGGTCTGGGCGGCGCGCGTCGGGCTTGCCAACAAGCTGGCGGTGGTTCTGACGGTAGCCTCGTGCGCGGCGGGCTTTGCCACATACGGGGCGCTGAACGACAATCTGGGGGTCGATGCCGGCACCGTCACCCTGCTGCTTACGCTTGATCTGACGCTGTTGCTGCTTTTGGGCGCACTCGTGGCGCGCCGCATCGTTGGCATCTGGGCCACGCGGCGGCGCGGTCAGGCAGGGTCTCGGCTGCATGTGCGACTGGTAGCCGTCTTCAGTCTTCTGGCAGTGGCTCCGGCCATCCTGGTGGCGTTGTTTTCATCGGTGTTCTTCCAGGTCGGCGTCCAGGCTTGGTTCAGCGAGAGGGTGCGCACCGCCGTCAACGAGTCCATGGCGGTGGCCCAGGCGTACCTGCATGAACACCAGCAGAATATCCGCGCCGATGCGTTGGCCATGGCCAACGATCTGAACCAGGAGGCGCCCCGGCTGATGGGCGATTCCATGCGGTTCAACCAAGTGGTTTCCACTCAGGCGGCGTTGCGGGCGCTCAGCGAGGCGCTGGTCTTCGACGGCACGGGCCGTGTCATGGCCCGCTCCGGCTTCACCTTCGCCCTGGAGTTCGAGCCGATCCCACAGGACGCCATGGAACAGGCGCGCCAAGGCGAAGTAGCGTTGCTGGTCAACGACAGCGATGACCGCGTGCGCGCCCTTGTCCGGCTTGATCGCTTTTTCGACACCTACTTGTTCGTCGGCCGGCTGGTCGAACCAAAAGTCCTGGCCCACATGGATTCCGCCCAAGGGGCGGTCGAGGAGTACAGCGAGCTGGAAGGCAAGCGTTCCAGCCTTCAGATCACCGTAACGGCGATTTTCGTGGTTGTGGCGTTGCTGCTGCTGCTGGTCGCCGTGTGGTTGGGCCTTAACTTCGCCACTCATCTTGCCAACCCCATCATGGCGCTGATCGGGGCAGCCGAGCGGGTGAGGGCAGGGGATCTGACCGTACGCGTCGCCGAGTCGGACCCGGATGGGGAACTCGGCACCTTGGTCCGCGCCTTCAATCGCATGACCAACCAGTTGGAGAGTCAGCGCCAGGAGTTGGTTGAAGCCAACCGGCAGCTCGATTTGCGCCGCCGCTTTACCGAGGCGGTACTGGCCGGCGTATCGGCCGGCGTCCTTGGACTCGACCAAGACGGACGCATTAACCTGCCCAACCTGTCGGCCGTGCAACTCCTGGGGATCGATACTCCCGAGGCACTGGTTGGCCGCCCCCTGGTTGAGGTGGTGCCGGAAATGGCCGACCTCCTCGAAACCCTGCGCCGCCGGCCGGGCAAGCTGGTCGAAGCGCAGATCCAGCTGAAACGACTGGGCTCGCCGCCCCGTAATCTCCTGGTCCGCATCGGCGCCGAGGTGAGCGGCGGCGAAATTCGCGGCTACGTCGCCACCTTCGACGACGTGACCGAACTGGTTTCAGCCCAGCGCAAGGCCGCGTGGGCCGACGTCGCCCGACGCATCGCCCACGAGATCAAGAACCCGCTGACGCCGATCCAGTTGTCTGCCGAGCGGCTGAAGCGCAAGTATCTGAAGCAGATTACCAACGACCCGGAAACTTTCCAGATCTGCACTGAAACCATCATCCGTCAGGTCGAGGATATTGGGCGCATGGTCGATGAGTTCTCCGCCTTCGCCCGCATGCCGAGCCCGGTGATGAAGCCGGTCAATCTCAACGATCTGGTACGACAGGCGGTGTTCTTGCAGATGAACGCCCATCCGGGCGTAGCCTTTGAAACCGACCTGCCGCACGGCCCGGTGACGGTGCCTTGCGACAGCCGGCAAATGTCCCAGGCGCTCACCAACCTTCTCCAGAATGCGATGGACGCCATAGACGGCCGACCGAAGTCCGGGGAAGGCATGCCGCCGCCAGGAAGTGTCAAGACTCGCCTCACCCTTGATGAGGACCGTGTCACCATTCTGGTTGAGGACAACGGCAAAGGACTACCCACCGAGGAGCGCGACCGGCTCACGGAGCCCTATGTCACGACGCGGACCAAGGGCACGGGGCTTGGCCTCGCCATCGTCAAGAAGATCATGGAGGACCACGGCGGCGAACTGACGCTTGATGACCGGCCGGAGGGGGAGGGGGCTCGGGTGAGCCTCGTCATTCCACGCCTCCGGG
>DASPMK010000207.1:0-2432 GCA_035627075.1 Azospirillaceae bacterium | reverse complement strand
CCGATGGTCTCGTCGCACGCGCCCCGCACCCAGAGGCGGAAATCGAGGGCCACCTGGTCGTTGCGGGAGCGGGCCGTGTGCAGTCGGCCGGCCGGCGCGCCGATCAGTTCGGCCAGCCGGGCCTCCACGTTCATGTGGATGTCCTCCAACTCCTCCTTGAAGGTGAAGGAGCCGGCCTCGATCTCGGCGAGGATGGTGTCGAGACCCTGGTGGATCCGGACGGCATCCTCTTGCGTGATGATACCCCGGTGGGCCAGCATGGACGCATGCGCCTTCGAGCCGGCGATGTCCTGGGCGTAAAGCCGCTGGTCGAAGCCGATGGAGGCATTGATCTTCTGCATGATGGCGGCGGGACCGCTGGCGAAGCGGCCCCCCCACATCTTGCTGGCGGAAGCGGAGGCGTTCTTGGGATCGGCGGACATGGATCGGGTGCCGGCACAGGTTATGGCGTTCGGAGTGACTATGCGGATTTGCCGGGCCGCCGCAAGCCTTGGCTTCGCGCTGGGGATGATGATGGGGGCGGCGCTGGCCGGTCCGCCGGCTTTTTCCGGGTCTTCCGGTGATTTCGTGGTGGCCGATCCGCCCCGCCCCGTGCCCGATCTGGCCTTTCTCGACGGCGAGGGGCGGCCGGTGACGCTGGGCGACTTCCGTGGGCGCGTGGTGCTGTTGAACCTCTGGGCGACGTGGTGCGGGCCGTGCGTGAAGGAAATGCCGTCGCTCGACCGGCTTCAGGAGAGCCTGGGCGGCGCGGCGTTCCAGGTGGTGGCGCTCTCCCAGGACCGCGCCGGAGGCCGCGTGGTGGAAGGGTTCTTCGAAAAGCACGGGCTGGCGCACCTGCCCATGTACCTGGACCCCACGGGCGAGGCGATGAAGGTACTGAAGCCGCGCGGTCTGCCGTTGACGGTGCTGATCGACCGCGAGGGAAACGAAATCGGCCGCCTGGAGGGGGGGGCCGAATGGGACTCGGGGGAGGCGAAGCGGCTGGTCGGCTATGCCTTGAAAGGCCCGCGCGGGCGGTAGGCGTCACTCCGCCGCCGTCATGGCGTCCCGAAGGTGGGGCTGGATGCCCGACAGCACGGCAACCGTGGTGGCCAGAAGGTCGCGGTCGTTGTCCGACAGGCCGCATGTATCGAGGATGTCGCGCAGGAAGGCGATCTCCGTGGTGAGGGGAGCGCGGTCGTTCGTCACATCCGTGCGCATCGTGAGCCTCCAGCAAACCCGAACCAGCATTCAAGGAACAGGTTGTTTCTAGGCGGGTGGGAGGCGCGCGTCTGTGACGAGGGTCACAGGGATGAAGGTGGAGGCCCCAAAAAAAAGCCCGCCAAGGAGGCGGGCCTTTCTTTTCCAGCGACAAGCCGAAACCCTTACCGGGTCGGCGTCGGCTTTTCCTTGCTGTAGTCGTAGAAGCCGCGGCCAACCTTGCGGCCGACCCAGCCGGCTTCGACGTACTTCACCAACAGCGGGCAGGGGCGGTACTTGGAGTCCGCCAAGCCCTCGTACAGCACATGCATGATGGCAAGGCAGGTGTCCAGGCCGATGAAGTCGGCCAACTCCAGGGGACCCATCGGGTGGTTGGCGCCCAGCTTCAGCGCGGTGTCGATCGACTCCACGCCACCCACGCCCTCGTACAGGGTGTAGACCGCCTCGTTGATCATCGGCAGCAGGATGCGGTTGACGATAAACGCCGGGAAGTCCTCGGCCACCGCCGCGGTCTTGCCGATCTTGAGGGTCAGTTCCTTGACGGTGTTGAAGGTGTCGTCGTCGGTGGCGATGCCACGGATCAACTCGACCAACTGCATCACCGGCACCGGGTTCATGAAGTGCATGCCGATGAACTTGGTCGGGCGGTCGGTGCTGGCGGCCAGGCGGGTGATCGAGATGGACGAGGTGTTCGACGCGATCAGCGCTTCGGGCTTCAGGCTCGGCAGGAGATTCTTGAAGATCTCGCGCTTGATCGCCTCGTTCTCGGTGGCAGCCTCGATCACCAGATCGCAGTCACCGAAGATCGCCATGCCGGTGTCGGTCTTGATGCGGGCGATCGCGGCGGCCTTGTCTTCGGCCGACAGCTTACCTTTCTGGACCTGACGGTCCATGTTCTTCTCGATGTTGACGACGGACTTCTTCAAAGCGTCGCCCGAGATATCGCTGAGGCGGACTTCGTAGCCGGACTGCGCGCAGACATGCGCGATGCCATTGCCCATCTGGCCGGCGCCGATAACGCCAATGGTCTTGATCTGGGTCATGAGAACTTCCCTTGCACGGCGGTGTTGGACGTTACGTCACTTACCCAGGAGATCGGTCAGCTCGGGCACCGCCTTGAACAGGTCGGCGACCAGGCCGTAATCGGCCACCTGGAAGATGGGCGCTTCCTCGTCCTTGTTGATCGCGACGATCACCTTGGAATCCTTCATCCCCGCCAGATGCTGGATGGC
>DASPMK010000206.1:0-3752 GCA_035627075.1 Azospirillaceae bacterium | reverse complement strand
GAAGAACGCGAAACACTCACTGTGCGTCCAACGCTTTGTCACTGTTCCCTCCGCGTCATGCTTTCCGCTAAGCATATAGCACCGGGGGCGGCGGCGCGACACCCGGTCAAGCGCCATCAAATTTCAAACTGAGACACTACCAACTACTGGCCTCGCTCGCCCATATCGGCTTATATGTGTGGCAGGAGGATTTTTAATGCCCATCACCAACCTTAGCCGTCCCGGCAGCAAAGCTCCAGGGCCAGCGGAAACGCCAGCCCAACGGGAGGTTCGTCTGGCCCGTGAGCGGAAGCTGATCGGCGAAGCCCGTGCTGAGGTATCGTCCGGCCTTGGCCTGTCGGGCGACGACGTTGAGGCGTGGCTTGACAAGCTCGACAGCGACGAAGTCGCCCCGATTCCCGAGAAGCCGCGCCACTTGGGATAACGGCAACTGTGCCAAGAGCCGTCATCTACGCCCCCAGCGCGTTGCGAGACCTCGACTCCGTAAAGCAGTGGCTCCTACAGCCCGGCCATGGTGAGACAGCCAAGCGCAAGCTCCGGAATATCCGCGCCGCCTTGCGGCAATTACAGGAGGCGCCCTGCCGGTGGGCCTTGGGCGAGCATATGGGCGTGCGTGAGATACCCGTGGACGGGGGGCTACCGCGTTCTTTACGAGGTGATCCCCGACACCGGCGACAACGGCACGGCGGGCAACGTCCATGTGCTGAGGGTCTTTGGGCCGGGGCAGGAGCGAACGTTCCTGTAGCCCATCCCCAAAGGCGTTAGTCGGGCTGACGGTCCAGGCGCAGGGTAACTACCGCCAACGCCTCCCGGTCCTCACTCACGTAGCCAACGATAGCCGATACCAGCGCCTCTCGGTCACGGGAAACCGGAGCGCCGATCTCAACGGCCAGCGCCCGGAGGGCCACGGCACCGAAACGATAGCCCAAAGCCTCCAGCCGCTCCCGCAGGTTGGCCGGAACAGAGGCAGGCGGATGTGTGGTGGAGGCTCCGGGGGCGGTGGGCGCATCGTCTGCCCCAGGGAACGGCGCCTTGCCGGCTTCCTCCCCACCGCCCCCGTTATCACCATCCGTAACGCCGTTGATCGTGGCGGCAGCGGCCTCTACCTCGGCCTGCACCCGCGCCGTTTCCTCTGCCCCCATGATGTGGATCGTCAGTTCATCGGGGCGCCCAATGCCGTCCGCGCCCAACATCACTCCGAGGCAGCGGAGTTGTTCTGCCGCCGCGCTCATGGCCTGGACCGTGGCTTTCAAGGCGGATGGCCCGAGCTTGCCGACCTGAGTCGGATCGCCCAGCAATTCCACCCCCCGGAGGATGGCAAGGGCGAAGCCGGCGCGGGCCGCCCCTTCAAGAACATCCTCGGCCGGCATGGTGGGGAGGGTCACCGCACCAGACCTGATTGGGCCGGTCGATCACCAGGTTGCGCAGCAGGTAGGGCCAGACCTTGTGCTCGGGATGCGGCACCGTGGTCTTCGGCCGCTGGTAGACGGCCGCCAGCCCCATCTTCGCCATCAGCCGGCGCACCCGCTTGCGGCCGACCGCGTAGCCCTGGCGCCGGAGATGCCGCGCCATCTGCCGGCTGCCATACCAGGGCGTCTCGAGGAACGGCTCGTCGATGAGCCGCATCAGCGCCAAGTTCAGCGGACTCTCGCCCCGCCCCGGTCCGTAGTACGCGGACCGGCTGATCGACAACAACGCGCATTGCCGGATGATCGGCAGCTGCGGATGCTCGGGCTCGATCATCTCCCGTCTCCGGCCGACGCTCATCGACCGGAGGCTTTGCGCAAAAAATCGCGCTCCACGACCCACTGGCCGATCATCGCGTGCAGCTTCTCGACCTCGCCCTCCCGCACGGCCTCGGCCGCCTCGGCCTTGCCGGAAAACACCCCGGCCATGCCGTCGATGGCCTGCGTCTTCCAGGCGTGGATCAGCGTCTGGTGCACCCCGTGCTTGGCCTTGAACTCCGCGGAATACCGCTTGCGCTTCCCCGTCATCGGGCTCGTTCCTTCCTCATGGGCGAACCAAGCTTATCCGACTGTCCGGGACACGGGGACCAGCTCACAGCTTGCGCGAGAGATTGAACCGAAGGCGGTTGATGGAAGCCGTCAGCCGTCTTCGGTAGAACGTTTGGCAATCGCCAGGATTGCCTTCATGTCGAGATGCTTTTCCAGATGCTCCGCCAAGGCATCCAGCGTCGTTTCCACCTCGGCCTCGTAGTCCAGACCACTGGCCTGCCGCGCCCGGATGGCGTTCAGGAACGCGTGGCGGAAGCCATCCGAACCAAACAGACCGTGGACGTAGCAGCCCATCACCCGGCCATCCGCCGACACCGCCCCGTCCAACCGGCCGTTCAGATCGACGAAGGACCGCGCCAAAGCCAGCCCGGTGGTACGGCCGATATGGATCTCATAACCGCTGATTGCCTCGCCCGACGCCCGGTGCCGTCCCTCCACGGTGGTCAGCGTCTTGTCGCCGGCCAGCACCGTTTCCGTATCGAGCAGACCTAGGCCATCCACCGCCCCCGCCGGCCCTTCAATGCCGTCCGGATCGGCGATGTGCTGGCCCAGCATCTGGTAACCGCCGCAGAGGCCGAGCACCCGGCCACCTCGGCGTCGATGCGCCTTGAGATCGATGTCCCAGCCCTGGTCGCGCAGAAAGCCCAAGTCGGCGATGGTGGCCTTGGAACCGGGCAAAATGACGAGATCGGCGTCGGCCGGCAGCGGACGGCCCGGCGGTACGATGTCCAGCGCCACGTCCGGTTCCAGCTTCAAGGGATCAAGGTCGTCGAAATTGGCGATGCGGGCCAGTTGCGGTACCGCGATCTTGATCGCCCGGTTCGCTACCGCCCGGTGATGGGTCAAGGCCATCGCGTCTTCGGGCGGCAGGCGGGCGGCGTCGGCGAACCACGGCACCACACCCAAGGAGAGCCAGCCGGTATGGCCGGTGACGATCTTCAAACCCTCGTCAAACAGACTGGGGTCACCCCGAAACTTGTTGATGAGGTAGGCCCGGATGCGCCCCCGCTCATCGTCGGGCAGCACGGTGTGGCTGCCGACCAGCGAGGCAATCACCCCACCCCGGTCGATGTCGCCAATGAGGATCACCGGCAGGTCGGTGGCTACGGCGAAGCCCATGTTGGCGATGTCGCCGGCCCGCAGATTGACCTCCGAAGCGCTGCCAGCCCCCTCCACCAGCACCAGATCGGCCTCGGCCCGAAGACGGGCGAAACTGTCGAGCACCGCCGGCAGCAGTTCGGCCTTGCGGGTCTGGTACTCCCGCGCCTTCATGGTGCCGACCACGCGGCCCTGCACCACCACCTGGGCGCCGACCTCGCTTTGCGGCTTCAGCAGCACCGGGTTCATGTGGACGGTAGGCGGCACGCCGCAGGCCCGCGCCTGAAGCGCCTGGGCGCGGCCGATCTCCCCGCCATCGGCCGTGACCGCCGCGTTGTTGGACATGTTCTGCGGCTTGAACGGACGCACGACGAGGCCACGGCGGACGAAGGCGCGGGCGAGACCGGCGACGAGAAGGGATTTGCCGACATCGGAGCCGGTTCCCATGAACATGACGGCGTAGGACATGGGCGTCAGTTCGCCACATCCCGACTGCCCGTGCAACTATCGGCTACGCCCAGCGCAGGGCTATCGCATTTGCCCGAGTATGGATCGGGCGAAGTCGTTGGACCATCCTGAGCGTTTGCGCTTGCGGCGCACGGAGATGTCGGGACGGGCGCGTTTGAGCATGTTGAGGGC
>DASPMK010000205.1:0-3901 GCA_035627075.1 Azospirillaceae bacterium | reverse complement strand
TCGAGTCCTTCGCCAACATCGTGATGGGCGGCGACTTCGTCATCGGCGTGATCGTCTTTTCGATCCTGACGCTGGTGAACTTCATCGTCATCACCAAGGGTTCCGGCCGCATCGCCGAAGTGGCGGCGCGTTTCAGCCTGGACGCCATGCCCGGCAAGCAGATGGCCATCGATGCCGACCTGTCGGCCGGCATGATCGACGAAACCGTCGCCCGCGCCCGACGCAAGGAACTGGAGGACGAAAGCGCCTTCTTCGGCGCCATGGACGGTGCGTCCAAGTTCGTGCGCGGCGACGCCGTCGCCGGCCTGATCATCACCTTCATCAACGTCTTGGGTGGCGTGGTGATCGGCTGGCTGCGCCACGACATGCAGCCGATGGCGGCGCTCGACACCTTCACCAAGCTGACCATCGGCGACGGGCTCGTCTCGCAAATTCCGGCGCTGATCATCTCCATCGCCGCCGGTCTGCTCGTCTCCAAGGCGGGCGTTTCCGGCTCGACCGAAAAGGCGTTGACGGGCCAGCTTGGCGGTTACCCGTCGGCGCTCGGCCTGTCGGGCGCGATGATGGCGGCGATGTCGGTGTTGCCGGGCATGCCGGTGGTGCCGTTCCTCGCCATGGCTGTCGCGTTGGGAGCCGCCGCCTACTTCGTGCCCAAGCGGCGCGAGCAGGCCGCCGAAGCCGAGGCCGAGGCCGCCGCGACCGAAGCCGCGGCAGCGCCGGTCGCCGACGAGCCCATCGCCTCGGCCCTGGCCATCGATCTCATCCGCCTGGAACTGGGCTATGGGCTGCTGTCGCTGATCAACGCGCCGCAGGGCTCCTTCCGCCTGACCGACCAGATCAAAGGGTTGCGCCGCCAGATCGCTGGCGAGATTGGTTTCATCATGCCGTCCGTCCGCATCCAGGACAACCTGCAACTGCCGCCCAATACCTATGTCATCCGCGTCAAGGAGATCGAGTCGGGGCGCGGCGACATCCGCCCGAACATGCTGCTGGTGATGGACCCGCGCGGCGAGGCCATGAACCTGCCGGGCGAGCCCACCACCGAACCCACCTTCGGCCTGCCCGCCGTCTGGATCGAGCAGGGCTATCGCGAGGAGGCGCTGTTCAAGGGCTACACGGTCGTCGATCCGTCCACGGTGATCACCACGCATCTGACCGAGGTGATCAAGGACAACATGCCCGATCTGCTGTCCTACTCGGAGACGCAGAAACTTCTGGACGAGATGGATCAGGCCCACCAGAAACTGGTGGCCGACGTCATCCCCTCGCAGATCACGCTGGGCGGATTGCAGCGCGTGCTGCAAAATCTCCTTTCCGAACGCGTGTCGATCCGCGACATGCCGTCGATCCTGGAAGGCATCTCCGAGGCGTGCAGCCATACCCGCAACATCACCTCCATCACCGAGCATGTGCGCTCGCGGCTGGCGCGCCAGATTTCCGACGCCAACACCAACGAGATGGGCTTCATCCCGCTGGTCACCCTGTCGCCGGAGTGGGAGCAGGCGTTCGCCGAGTCCATTGTCGGGGATGGCGAGGACCGGCAATTGGCCATGGCGCCGACGCGGCTGCAAGCCCTCATCACCTCGGTGCGCCAGACCTTCGAGCGGTTGGCGATGATGGGCGAGAGCCCGGTGCTGCTGACCAGCCCCGGCATCCGCCCCTTCGTGCGGTCAATCGTCGAACGCTTCCGCCCGGCCACTGTGGTGATGTCGCAGAACGAGATCCATCCCAAGGCCAAGATCAAGACACTGGGGCAGATTTGATGACCTTGTATCGGCCCGGTGAGGGGACAGTTCCGGAGGTGCCGTCATGCGCCTGAAATCCTTTCAAGCTGCCACCCTGGCCGAGGCGCTCACCTCCATCCGCGATGCGATGGGTGATGACGCCATCATTCTGGAAACCCGCGAGGAGGACGGCACCACGGTGATTACCGCCGCCGTGGAGGGGGAAGCGTTCGAGCCGCTGACCTCGCTGTTCCGCGACGCGCCCTCGCCGCAACCCGATGCCGCCCAACTCGTGATCGACGCCATCCATCGCCACGGCGTGCCGCCCCGGCTGTCCCGCCCCATGCATGACGCCATCGGCAACTTCGGCGCCGACGACCCGCTGCTGGCTTTGGGCATGGCCTTGGACGCCATCTTCACTTTCCAGCCCCTGCCGCCGTCAGGCGGCCAGCAGGCCATCGCGCTCGTCGGTCCGTCGGGCAGCGGCAAGACCTTGACGGCGGCCAAGCTGGCGTCCCGCGCCTTCTTCAAAGGCCGCTCCGTCACCGTTGTCACCGCCGATGCCCGCCCCGGCAACGTCGAGCAGTTGTCCGCCCACCTCAATCGGGTGGACCACCGTCTGTTCACTGTCGACAGCCCCGAACAGGTCGCCGACGCGCTGGCCGAGGCGCCGGACGATTTCGTGGTGATCGATACGGCAAGCTCCAACCACTACGATGCCGAGGATATGGCGGTGCTGCGCCGCATCGTCGCCGCCGGCGAGATCGAGCCGGTGCTGGTGCTGCCCGCCGGTATGGATGCCGCCGAGGCGGTCGATACCGCCGATGCCTTCCGCATGGTCGGGGTACGACGCCTTGTCGCCACCCGCCTCGACACCACCCGCCGCTTCGGCAGCCTGTTGGCCGCCGCCGCCGAAACCAGTCTCGTCTTTGCCGAAGGCGGCAACGGCGCCCGCGTCACCGATGGGCTGACTTCCTTGAGTTCCGTGTCGCTGGCGCGCCTCATGATGCCCGAAATCGCCATCCCCCTGCGCCCCCGCAAGGGCGCTCGCCGATCCTGAGACCCGAGGAGCCGACCCCCCATGACCCTCGAGACTCTCACTCTCGACGCCCCCCAGCCGCTGGCCGCCGCGGGCGGCCATAACATCATCGCCGTTGCCTCCGGCAAGGGTGGGGTGGGCAAGACCTGGCTTGCCATCACGCTCGCCCACACGTTCGCCCAGCGCGGCAAGAACGCGCTGCTGTTCGACGGCGACCTGGGCCTTGCCAACGTCGATATCCAACTGGGCCTGATGCCCAAGCACGACCTGGGCGAGGTGGTTGACGGCAAGCTGACCATGAAGGCCGCCGTTCAACGTTTCAACGAAGGCGGTTTCGACGTGCTGGCCGGTCGCTCGGGCACCGGCAGCCTCGCTACCTTGCCGAGCCAGCAACTCGATACGCTGCGCCATGATCTGGCGGAACTGGCGCCCGGCTATGACTGGGTTGTTCTGGATCTGGCCCCCGGCGTGGATCGGGAGGTTCGCCTGTTGGCCGGGCCGGCAGGCACCATCCTGGTCGTTACCACCGACGAACCGACCTCGCTGACCGACGCCTACGCCTTCATCAAGATCACCCGCGCCACCAACCCGCTGGCCGACCTGCGCATCGTCGTCAACATGGCCGCCAGCCAGAAGGAAGGGGAGCGGACGTATCAGGCCATTGACAAGGCCTGCCGCAACTTCCTTAAATTCTCGCCGCCGCTCGCCGGTATCGTCCGCCGTGATTCCCGCGTGCGCGACGCTATCCGCAACCAGTCGCCGCTGCTCGTCCGCTCGCCCAACTGCGACGCGGCCACGGATGTCTCCGAGTTGGCGAACCGGCTGGCGAGCGGGGAATAGCGGAGATCCGGGGGATGACCGGGCCGCTGCCGCCGTCCGGGCCCCCGGCGCCCCCGGCCTCGCCCACGGCGGCCCCGGCGCCGGTGCCCATCGCCGAGGTGCTGCTGGCCACCCTGCCCGACAAATTGCAAAACCTGCAAAGACCCGTGCTGCTGCCGGGAACGGTGGCAGGCCAGACACCGGAAGGGCTGGTGCAGGTGCGAACCCAAGCCGGCGACGTGCTGATCCGCATCGCCATTCCGCTCCAAACCAACCAGTCCATCCTGCTTCAAATCCTCGCCGGCACGCCGCCGACGCA
>DASPMK010000204.1:0-9989 GCA_035627075.1 Azospirillaceae bacterium | reverse complement strand
CCGTTGGGACAGCAGATCGCCGGCCGCCGGCTTCTCCAGACGGCCCAGGGCGACCACCTCGCCGGCCTCGGCGTGCGGGACCTTCTGCTGCTCGGCTCCCATCATGCGGTAGACGCCGCTCACCCGCTTGCCGGCCAGCGTCGCGCCGTCGGCGAGCGGGCCGCGCCAGACGCGGACGTAGGTGAGCTTGCCGGCATGGGCGGCGTGGACGACCTTGAACACCCCCGCCACCTCGGCGACGTCCTCGGGCAGGCCATGGCGGGCGGCGGTGACCTCGTGGCCCGGCGTCTCGTGGCGCAACGCCTTCAAAAGCCGGCGCACGCCGTTGTCGCCCTCGGCCGAGCCCATGAACACCGGCACGATCAGGTCGTCCTGAAGATCGCGGGCGAGTTGGCGATACACCTCTTCCTTGGCGGGGGCCACGTCCTCCAGCAACGATTCCAGGAGGCTGTCGTCGAAATCGGCCAGCGCCTCCAGCATTTCCTGGCGCGCCTCCCGCTCGCGCGGCTTGGCGCTGTCGGGCAGCGGCACCAGATCGGACGGCTTGTGCGGGTTGAAGTGGTAGGCGCGCTCCGATACCAGATCGACGTAGCCGCTGATCTGCCCGCCCTCTCGGATCGGCACTTCGCGCAGCACCAGCGGCCGGGAGGAAACCGCCTGGATGGCCTGCATCACGTCGCGCACCCGAACGTCGAGATCGCCCAACCCGTCGATCTTGTTGATGAACAGGATGTGGGGAATGCCGTAATCGTCGAGGAACTTGAACAGCGTGGCCAGCGTGGGCGCCTTGTCCGGCGCCGGTTCGCACACCACGACGGCGACGTCGGCCACCATCAGCGCGCTCTGGGTTTCGGTCGCCAGTTCAATGGAGCCGGGGCAGTCGATGAAGGTCCAGCGATCGCCCAGGTATTCGATGGACGCCGGATTGACCTCGACCGACATGGCGCGGGCCTTCGCCTCGGCCGAAGCGTCGCCGACGGTGTTGTGGTCCTTGACCGCGCCCTTGCGCGAGATCGCCCCGGCGGCGAACAGCAGGCTTTCCAGCAGCGTCGTCTTGCCGCTGAGATAAGGGCCGACCAGGGCCGCGCACCGGGGCGTGGACGTTTTGGAATGGGGCATGAGAACAGACCTCCCGTTATGGGGGCGGCGTGCTCTTCGCGCAAGGGGCCGGTCTGTGCGCCGGCGCGCGCCGCCCTGTGTTCTGCCGTGGTGCTCTTCCAACACCATGGAAAACCCGTTGCCCCCGTCTGTCGATGGAAAAATCAGGAGCGCGGCCGGAGGCCCATCCGGTGGGCGACCGCGCCATTCGCAATTAAAAGTAGCGGCGTCATGAGAGTTGAGTAGATGGAGCGCGCATTTCCCGGTTACCGAACGGAAACATTATAAAATTTGCCGGAAACAGGCGTACAATATATAGATATTCTTGTCGGTGGTGGAGACGCCCGGCCCTTGTCTCGGCGGATCAACACGCCAGTGACGAGTAATTTCACTCCGACGCAAGTCTCAGCCTCATGGCCTACAACTTTAGGGAGAGAAGAGCATGATCAAGACCGTTGGTGCCCTGATCGTTTGCCTGATGATGGCCACGAGCGCCCATGCCCAGACGACCAAGCCAACCCAAGAGGATGCCAAGCGGATCACCGAGCAGGCCGCCGACCTGATCGCCGCCAAGGGGATCGAGGAGGCCGGCAAGATCTTCAACCAGGACGGCGATTTCAAATACGGCGAGATCTACGTCAACGTCATCAACACCAAGGGCAATTGGGTCGTCTACCCGCCCAAGCCGGCGCTGGTGGGCAACTCCGTGCTGGCCTTCGCCGATCCCGACGGCAAGAAGCTCGGTCAGGCGATCCTCGATACCGGCCTCCAAGGCGAAGGCTGGGTCGAATACCGCTGGAAAAACCCGGCTTCCGACAAGATCGAGCCCAAGATCACTTACGTGAAGAAGGTGCCGGGCCAGGATTTCATAACCTATGTCGGCATCTACAAGTAACTGAAGGAAAGGCTGACCATGAGCGGCGGAGTTCTCGGAGTGCTGCACAACACGTCCATCGGGGCGCGGGTCTTCATCGGCCCGTTCCTGGGGTTCGCGCTCACGGTCGCAGCCTTGGTGCTGGCCGATCGGCAAGCGGAGACGGCGGCAACATCCATCGACACCGTGCATGAAGCGGCGAGCCGGCGCGTCGGGAAGATCGACGAACTGCTCGCCGGCTCCGCCAAAATCCACTCCGACGTGTCCCGGCATCTGGCCCTGGTCGATTCCGGGGTCGAGGAAGCCAAACTGGCGACGATCCGCGATCAGGTGGACAGCGACCTGGGCCGCCTTGCCGACGTGCTGGCCAACCTTGAGACGGCGGCCGATCCGGCCGAACCCCAGGCGCTGGCGGACATCGCCGACAAACTGGAACGCTACGCCAAGTCGGCCCGCAACATGAACCGGATGGCGACCATGGACCGGTTGATCGCCATTCCGCTGATGGCCGACGTGGATACCCAGTTCACGGCGCTGCTCGGACGTATCCAGACCACCCAGGCGGATATCCAGGCCGCCGCCGCCCGCGCCGCCCACGAGGCCCGGCTGGCCGCCGCCGCCGCTCGGACCCGCATGTGGCTGGTGATTGCCGGGCTGCTGGCGGTGATGATGATCGGCACCCTGTCGATCGCCCGGTCCATCTCCTCGCCGCTCAAGCGCCTCACCGCGACCATGCGGGATCTGTCCCATGGCCGCCTCGATGTGGCGGTCCAGGGCATGTCGTTGCGCAACGAGATCGGCGAGATGGCGCAGGCGCTCCACGTTTTCCAGGAAAACGCCCGCGCCGTGGAGCAGCTCAAGGCCGACCAGGAACGCCAGCGCGCCGAGGCCGAAACCGCCAAGCACCGCACCATCCACGAACTGGCCGACCAGTTGGAGGCGCGGGTGTCGGAGGTGGTCGTGCATGTGACGTCGGGCGCCAGTCAGGTGCGCGCCAACGCCGAAACCATGCTGACCCATGCCAAGGCCGCCAACGACCAGGCTGCCACCGTCGCCGCCGCCAGCCAGCAGATGGGAGCCAACGTGACGGCGGCGGCCTCGTCGGCCGAGGAGCTCTACACCTCGATCCTCAGCCTGACCGAGAGAGCGCGCCAGAGCTTCGACACCGTTCGCGAGGCGGTGACCGCGGTGGAGAACACCAACAGCCACGTCGGCGGCCTGTCCGAGGCGGCGGGGCGTATCGGCGAGATCGTCAAGCTGATCTCCGACATCGCCTCCCAGACCAACCTGCTGGCGCTGAACGCCACCATCGAGGCGGCCCGCGCCGGTGATGCCGGCAAGGGCTTCGCCGTGGTCGCCTCGGAGGTGAAGAATTTGGCCAGCCAGACCGCCAAGGCCACCGAGGACATCGCGGCCCAGATCCGCGGCATGCAGCAGGCGACGGAAGCGGCGGTCGGCGCCATTCAGGCGGTGGGCGGTGCGGTGATGGCCATCGACCGGACGGTGGGCTCCATCGCCGAAGCGATGGAAGAGCAGTCCCAGGCCACCTTGGAAATCGCCCGCAACGTCTCCGAGGCCGCCACCGGCACGTCGGAGGTGTCGCACAACATCCAGGACGTGAGCGAGGTCGCCCACGAGACGGGGGCGGCTGCGACCGAAGTGCTTCAGGCGGCCGAACTGCTTGACGGTCAGGCAACCACCCTCAACAATGAGATGAAATCGTTCATCGGCCGGCTGCGCCACGGCTGAGGATCGCCTCCTTCTCAGCAAGACGCCGCAGCTCGTCACCGGCGCGAATGACCGGGGAAAGGTCCAGCATGGAGTCTTCACCCGAACCGCTTGTCGATAGCACCCCCCGCACACCCCCGGATGTCGCGGGGGCCGGGTTGCGGCAGTTGACGGCGGTAGCCCGCCGGCTTGGCGAAGGTGATCTTGGCATCGCCGTCCCGTTCACCGACCATAACGACGCGCTGGGCGACATGGCCCGCGCGGTTGCCGGCCTTCAGCAGCGGCTTCAGGACGCCGCCGAAGAGGCCCGCGGCCGCCGGCAACTGACGGCGGTCGAAGAGGAACTGTCCCCCGACGGCATTCTGGTGATCGGTCCCGGCGAGCGTGTCGGATCATGGAATCGCCGCTTCGCCGCCCTGTGGGCCCCCCCCGACGGGCTTTTGTACGCCGGCGCCCCCGCCGCCCCCCTGCTCCAGGCCGCCGCCGCCGGGGTCCGCCACCGCCCGACGTTCCTGCGCCCCCTGACCGGCGACGTGCCGGAAGACGGGACGGTCACCCACGACGAAGTGGCGCTGAAGGACGGCCGTACCTTCGAACGCCACGCCCGGATCATCCTGGACGTCGCCGGTTCCATTGTCGGCCGTGTCGCCTTCTTCCGCGACATTACCGCCCGCAAGCGGATGGAGGACCAGCTTCAGGTGCTGATGCAGGCGGTGGAGCACAGCCCGGTCGCCATCATGGTCACCGACGCCGCCGGATTGATTGAGTACGTCAACCCCAAGTTCGCCGAGAACACCGGCTTCAGCCCGGCCGAGGCCATCGGCCACTCCCCGTCGATCCTCAAAAGCGGCCTGACCCCGCCCGAGACATACCGCGAGCTGTGGACCACCATCCGATCGGCGCGCATCTGGCAGGGCGAGTTGTACAACCGCAAGAAGGACGGTTCGTACATCTGGGCACGGACCTATATCGCGCCGGTGCGCGGCGGGGGCGGCACCATCGTCCACTTCGTGTCGGTCCAGGAGGACATCACCGCCCGCAAGGAAGAGGAGATGCGCATCTGGCGGCAGGCGCATTTCGACCAGCTTACCGGCCTGCCCAACCGCACGCTGTTCGATGACCGTTTGTTGCAGGAATTGAACCGCGCCCGCCGCCACCATCGGGTGCTGGCGGTGATGTTTGTCGATCTGGACCGTTTCAAGCAGGTCAACGACACCATGGGCCACGAGGCCGGGGACCGGCTTCTGGAACAGGTGGCCGAACGGCTGAAGTCCTGCGTGCGGGAAACCGACACGGTGTCGCGGATGGGTGGTGACGAGTTCGTGATCCTCCTGGCCGACCTTGCCCGCATCGGTGAGGCCGCCGAGGTCTGCCGCCGCATTCTCGCCGATCTCGGCTGCCCGTTCGACCTGGGCATGGACCGCACCGCCTGCATCGGCGTGTCGATCGGCGTGAGCCTGTTCCCGCGCGACGGCGATAACCCGGCCAACCTCCTGAAAAGCGCCGATGTCGCCATGTACTGGTCCAAATCCAGTGGACGGAACACCTTCCGTTTCTTCTCCACCACCCCCCACGACCTTCTCGACGATCTCTGATCACCCCACCGCCAGCCGCGCCACACCCAGGGCGGCGCCGGCCAGGACGGCCCAATGGACCGCCAGCCCGAACCGCGCCAGCCCCCCCAGGGCGGCCAGCGCCACCACCGCCGCGAACAGGTCCAGGCGCCCCTCCGGCACGATCACCGCCGCGCCCAGAAAGACGCCCAGGTTCAGAACCACCCCGACCACCGCCGCCGTGATGGCCGCCAGCGCTCCGGTCAGCCAGCGGACGTGGATCAACCGCTCGACATAGGGGGCTCCGGCGAAGATGAAGAAGAAGCACGGCAGGAAGGTGACGTAGGTGGTCAGCGCCGCCCCCAGCGTCGCCGCCCCCAGGGGCGACCCGTCGCCGGGCTGGTTCCAGCCGGCGAAAAAGCCGACGTACTGCGTCACCAGGATCAGCGGCCCCGGCGTGGTTTCAGCCAGGGCCAGGCCGTTGACCATCTCCGCCGGGGTCAGCCAGCCGTAGACGTGAACGGCTTGATGGGCGATGTAGGGCAACACCGCGTAGGCGCCGCCGAAGGTGACGAAGGCCGCCTTGGTGAACAGGGCGGCGATGCCGCGGAACGGCTCCTGCCCCGCCGCCTCCACCACCGCCAGCACCGGCACCGCCCACAGCGTCAGGAAGACGAGAGCCAGAACGGCCAGACGCGTCAGGCTGGGCGGCGGCCCGGCCGGCAACCCGTTGTCATCGCCCCCGGCGCCGTGCGGCAGGGCGAACCAGTGGCGATCGGCCAGGGAGGCGGCGATGCCGGCCAGCGCCGCCGTCAGAATTACCAAGGGGAACGGTACGGCGAAGACGAACAGGGCGACGAACGCCGCGGCCGCCAGGGCCACCGCCGGTGCCCCTTTCAACGCCCGGCGGCCGACGCGCCAGACGGCATGGACGATGATCGCCACCACCACCGGCTTGATGCCGCTGAACACCGCCGCCACCGGGCCGGTATCGCCGTGGGCCGCCGCCAGCCACGACAAGGCCCACAGCACCAGCATCCCCGGCACCACGAACAGGATGCCGGCCGCCAGCCCGCCCGCGATGCCGTGCATCCGCCAACCGATGAAGGTGGCGAGTTGCTGCGCCTCCGGCCCCGGCAACAGCATGCAGAAATTGAGCGCGTGCAGGAACCGCGTCTGGTCGATCCAGCCCCGCCGGTCCACCAGTTCGTGCTGCATCAGCGCGATCTGACCCGCCGGACCGCCAAAGCTGATGCAGCCGAGCTTGAGCCAGTAGACGAGCGCTTGCGTGAACGTGGGAAAATGGGAAGGAGGGCCACCAACCATGCGGGAAAATTCCTGGGAAAAGGCCGGTCAGATTAGCACAGGCCCGCAAGGGGTGGGAGCGGCCCGCCGAGCCTTATACCAGTTTCAGAAAGTTCTGACCGCCGGGCATCATGGGGTTTTCTGGAACAGGCGCATCGTCTGACGGCCCGCTTGTTTGGCCGAGTACATGGCCGCGTCGGCATGCCGAAGCAGATCTTCGGCACTGGCGGCATCGCCGGGAAAGAGGCTGATGCCGATGCTGGCTCCGATATCAACCATTGCCACCGACAACCGGAAAGGTTTCCCGAGTTTGTCGAGAATACGTTCGCCCATCGCGATCGCATCGTCGTCGCCCCGGATCGCCGTAAGCACCGCGAACTCGTCTCCGCCAAGCCGGGCGACCACATCCTTCTCGTTGCGGACACACCCCTTCAGTCGCCCTGCCACCTGCTTCAGGAGTTCATCGCCCGCGTCATGTCCATAGGTGTCGTTTACCGGCTTGAATCGATCCAGGTCGATGTAAAGGATCGCCACAAGGCTGCCGCTCTGGCGGGCGGCCTCGACCGTTTCGGCGAGGTGACGGTGAAACAACAGGCGGTTGGCAAGGCCGGTGAGGCAATCGAAGTTGGCCTGTTCCCAGATTTTGAAGGCGGCCTCCTTTTCCGCCGTGATGTCCTCCTTGATCGCCACATAGCTGACGACCTGTCCGTCCTGGCTCAGGATTGGTGCGATATCCGCCCTCTCCCAGTACATCTTTCCCGATTTGGCACGATTTCGGAATTCCCCGTGCCATACTTTACCTTTGGTGATGGTAGACCACAGGCTGTTGTAGGTATCGATCGGGGTCAAACCGCTCTTCAAGAGGCTGGAATTCTTGCCGATAACCTCTTGCGGATCATATCCGGTAACCGCGGTGAAGCGCGAGTTCACATATTGGATGGCTCCGGAGACGTCGGTGATAACGATGGAACTGGGACTGTACTCCAAGGCCTTGAGCAACGCCGCCATGCGTTCTTCGGCACGCTTATGATCGGTGATGTCCATGAAGGCGCCAAGGATGCCGCCGGGCGAACCGTCCGACCGATTGAAGATGGCCTTGTGGAAGATGACATAGTGATCGGTTCCATCCACCTCGCGGACCATACCTTCGTAGGTCATCCGCTTGCAGGAATTCAGGACGCTCTGGTCGATTCGTTCATGATCGGCGGCCTCTTCGGGGCTGAAGAACGTGGTGGAGGAAACGCCCACCAGATCCTCGCGCCGACATCCAAAGGCTGCCTCGAACGCGGCGTTGCACCCCAGGTAGCGAAAATCCGTATCCTTGTAGAAGATGGGCAGCGGCACCGTATCGAGCAGCGTTTGCTGGAAGGCGAGCTGGTCACGCACGTTCTCTTCCGCCTGCCGCCGCCGCTTCGACTGAACCACCAAACGCGCCAAAAGGATCGCCAGAAGAATCTCGGAGGCGATGAGCGTCAACGCAATGGCCCGTACCTCCGCCCACCAGCCGGCAACTACCGTCCGCTGGCTCAGGGCCATCCCGAGGCGAAGCGGAAAGTCCGTCAACTGATAGAGAGCCGTGATCCAAGGTTCGCTGGGCGTCGGCGAAGCCGCTTGCGGATGCAGTTGGGAGCCGAGGATGGTATCGACCTCGGTGGAGCCGGGGATCGCCGTCTCTCCTTGCGACCAGCTGACCAGCAAGGAGTCGTCGGCATTGAACAGGGCCTTCACCTCGGCATGGGCTCCCCGCTCGTCGAAATCGCTCCTCAGAAGGGGAGCGAGGTTCAGGACGCCGAGGACAATACCGAGAAAGCGGCCGTCGTGAGCGACGATGGCGCGACTGACGCCAATCAGCGGGCGGTTCGGCTGGCCAAGTTGCTCTGCCGTTTCGATCAGAAACGGGACAAGGCGATCCCGGTGGCTCAGAAAAAAGCCATGCTGGACAACGGTCGTGAGTTGCGGCATGGACAGGCCAGCCGCCCCTATCAGGTTGCCGTCGCTGCCGTAAACGACGAGACGGGACATCTGTGACGCCGCCTGATGCCGGCGAAGGAGGGTTTGTATCTGCCCCCGCTCCGGCATCCTTGCCGCGCGCAGAAAGGATTCCCGCAAATCTTCCGTCACTTCGCGCACGGAAAAATCGACGAGCCGGAGAGAGACGTCGATGTGCTGGCCCTGAATTTGCGCTTCGTGAAGCAGTTCGATGGCGGCAAAGCGCAAAGTGGCCTTGTGGGAAGACCAAAGGCCCGTTATCAGCAGACCGGCAAGAATGGCCAGACCCAAGGCAGCCGCTCCCCACTGGAGCGGAAAGATCAGCTTGTTTTTCATGAGCGTCCGGCCTTTGGCCTTTAGTCACCCAGGTTCCGGCGCAAGATGCTCACCAGTTCTATGTCGATTCCCATGTCGACAGCCCACTGCATCTGACTTTCAACCAGCCGGTTGCGCCAAACCCGCAGGTCCTTGGCGTCGGGCTGGATTATCTTGACGCCGTGTTCGAGCAGCTCCCGCCGCGCCGCCTCCTGGGCGACGGCGGCCTCGCGGCGGCCCTCGTCAACCAACTCTTCCCACGTCGAGGTCAGAATATCCCGCAGATCGGGTGACAGGCGGCTCCAAAACAAATCGGAGAACAACGGCACATATTGGGGGAAATACTGCCGATCTTCGAAGCAATAGCGGACGCCGTGCGCCCACAGACGCTCGCTGGCGACGGTGGCGTGGGTGCTGAGCAGACCGTCAACGCGCCGGATACGCAGTGCTTGCGGCAGGTCCGGCCAGGGGACGGTAATCACCTCCGCGCCCATGGCTGCGAGGCGGCGATTGTTGACTTCCCCTCCGGGCGTGCGAATACGCAGGCCCGCGATTTCATCCTGGCGCCGGACCGGGCGATCGAGAGTGTAGAGGTGCGCGAACCCCAGGTGCATCCAGCGGCCGAGAACGTGAAGGCCGAGCACCTCTTCCAGCCTGCGGTTCACTTCCCGGCCCATGTCCCCGTCCAGCAGCCGATCGGTGGTCGTGGCGTCACGGCCATAGAACATGGGAAGCAGAAGGGCGCCGATATTGGGATCGAAGCGATCAAGCTGCCATGTGCCCGGCAACGCCATTTCCACCTTGCCCTGCTGAAGGGCGCTGACGATATCGCGATCACGGAACAGATTTCCGCTGTGCTGGAAATCGATGACCAGCCGATCACCGGCACGCGCCCGAACATTGTCGACGAACCGTTGAAGAAGGCGGGTCTGAACGTGAGAAGGGCCATTTTCGCTGGAAATGCGCACCAGCGGCGCTGGCTCAGCATACGCCGGCGACACAAGAACCAAGGCAAGCACAACCAAAAGCCCGGCCTTAAGGTAGCGTATTGACATGGAAGACACCCAGCGCCGACGAATAAATGCCGGATACGCACCCAGCATTCACAAACTATCATATAAGAATAA
>DASPMK010000203.1:0-9307 GCA_035627075.1 Azospirillaceae bacterium | reverse complement strand
CCAGGTGCTGGAGGCCATGCCGTTCCCGATCGTCGTCACGCGGGTGGACGACGGTGCCATCCTCATGTTCAATCCGCTGGCCTGCGAGCTGTTCGGCATCGCCGCCGAGGGCATGGGGGAGCGGACGGCGCTCTGGTACTACGCCAACCCCGACGACCGCGACCGGCTTCTGACGCTGTTGTCGCGCGAGGGTCGCGTCGACGGGCTGGAAGTGGCGCTCAAAGGCGCCGACGGCGAGCCGGTCTGGGTCCTGATGTCCGTGCGGTGGCTGGACTTCCAGGGCAACGACGCGCTTTTGTCGGCCTTCACGGTGATCGATGAACGCAAGCGCATGGAGCAGGAACTCACCGACCAGTGGAACCTGCTGCGCACGGTGCTGGAGAGCATCAGCCAGGGATTGACCGCGTTCGGACCGGAGTTCGAGCTGCTGGCCTGGAACCGGCGGTTCTTCGATCTGCTCGACATGCCGGCGGAATATGGCAGCTACCGCCGCCCTTACGCCGACCTGTTGCGATTCAACGCCGAGCGTGGCGAATACGGGGCGGGCGATGTCGAAACCCTCGTCGCCGCCCGGCTGGAGGAGGCCCGCCGGGTCGAGCCCCATCGCTTCGAGCAGACCCGCCCCGACGGCCGCGTGATCGAGGTGGAAGGCCGCCCCATGCCCGGTGGCGGCTTTGTCACCACCTACACCGACATCACCGAACGCCGCCGCCAGGAGGACGAGGTGCGCACCGCCAAGGAGAAGGCGGAAGGCGCGCTCAACGAGCTTCAGGCCACCCAGGAGACGCTGATCCAGTCGGAGAAGCTGGCCGCGCTCGGCTCCCTGGTCGCCGGCATCGCGCACGAGATCAACACTCCCATCGGCGTCACCCTCACCGCCGCCTCGCTGCTGGGCGAGAGGGTCGGTGCCATCCGCGCCGATTTCGAGCAGGGCCGTCTGCGCAAACCCGACTTCGCCGATTTTCTCGACACCGCCACCGAGACGGTGGAACTGATGATGGCCAACATCCATCGCGCGTCGGAGCTGATCCACAGCTTCAAGCAGGTGGCGGTGGACCAGGCCAGCGAGGAACGCCGCGTCTTCGACCTCAAAACCTACCTGCATGAAGTGCTGCGCAGCCTGTCGGTGCAGATCCGCAAGGCCGGGCATGCGGTGGTGGTGGACTGTCCGGAATTCCTGGAGGTCGATGGCTTCCCCGGCGCCCTGTCTCAAGTGCTGACCAACTTCGTGATGAACGCCCTGGTCCACGGCTTCGAGCCCGACGTCAGCGGCGCCCTGTCGATCAAGGCCGGCGAGGGCAAGCCCGGCGAGATCGAGGTGCGGTTTTCCGACAACGGCAAGGGCATCCCGCCCGAGTATCGCACCCGCATCTTCGACCCTTTCTTTACGACCCGGCGCGGGCGCGGCGGGTCGGGCCTGGGGCTCAACATCGTCTACAATATCGTCACCCGCACGCTGAAGGGCCGCGTCTCCATGGAGAGCGAGGTGGGCAAAGGTACCGCCTTCACCATCCGTTTCCCGCGCGTGATGCCGGCCGGCGAAGGCAAGTAGCCGGTTCCCGTCGCCCTCTTGATGCGTTAAAACCCAGGCAACATATGGCGGAGCCGGCGGCGGACCCGCAGCATACGAACATTTTCATGAAGGTCGGAGAGACGCATGGCGTCCTATCAGTACGTATATGTGATGAAGGGGCTGACGAAGATTTTCCCCGGCGGCAAAAAGGTGCTGGATAACGTCTGGCTGTCGTTCCTGCCCGGGGTGAAGATCGGCGTGCTTGGCCCCAATGGCGCCGGCAAGTCGACCCTCATGAAGCTTATGGCCGGCATCGACAAGGATTTCTCGGGCGAGGCGTGGGCGGCGGAAGGGGCCAAGATCGGCTATCTGGCGCAGGAACCGCAGCTCGACCCCACCAAGACCGTCCAAGAAAACGTCATGGAGGCGTTGGGCGAAACCAAGGGGTGGATGGACCGCTTCAACGAAGTGGCGGCGCTGATGGCCGAGCCCGACGCCGACTTCGACGCGCTGTTGGCCGAACAGGCCGACTTGCAGGAAAAGATCGACCACGCCGACGCCTGGGACCTGGAGCGGACGGTCGAGATCGCCATGGACGCGCTGCGCTGCCCGCCGGGCGACGCCGACGTGACCAAGCTGTCGGGTGGTGAGAAGCGCCGCGTGGCGCTGTGCCGCCTGTTGCTGGAAAAGCCCGACCTGCTGCTGCTCGACGAGCCGACCAACCACCTCGACGCCGAGTCGGTGGCGTGGCTGGAACGCCATCTGGAAGAGTACAAGGGCACCGTGGTCCTCATCACCCACGACCGTTACTTCCTCGACAACGTGACAGGCTGGATTCTCGAACTCGATCGCGGCGCCGGCATCCCGTACGAGGGCAACTACTCGGCGTGGCTGGAGCAGAAGCAGAAGCGCCTGGAGCAGGAGAGCAAGCAGGAGGCGTCCCGCCAGAAGACGCTGGCCTCCGAATTGGAGTGGATCAGGCAGTCGCCCAAGGCCCGTCAGGCCAAGAGCAAGGCCCGCATCTCGGCGTATGACGAATTGCTGGCCCAGTCGAAGGACGCCGCCCCCGATCAGGCGCAGATCGTCATCCCCGCGCCGCCGCGTCTGGGCGGCGTGGTGATCGAGGCCGAGGGCATCTCCAAGGGCTTTGCCGACCGTCTGCTGATCGATGATCTGTCGTTCAAGCTGCCGCCGGGCGGCATCGTCGGCGTGATCGGCCCCAACGGCGCCGGCAAGACCACGCTGTTTCGCATGATCACCGGCCAGGACAAGCCCGACGGCGGCTCCTTCCGCGTCGGCGAGACGGTGGTGCTGGGCTACGTCGACCAATCGCGCGACACGCTGAACGGCAACAGGACGGTATGGGAGGAGATTTCGGACGGGCTCGACATGGTCGAACTCGGCAAGAAGTCCATGCCGTCGCGCGCCTATGTCTCGGCGTTCAATTTCCGTGGCCCCGACCAGCAAAAGAAGGTGGGGCAGCTGTCGGGCGGTGAGCGCAACCGCGTCCATCTCGCCAAGATGCTGAAGTCCGGCGCCAACGTTCTGCTGCTCGACGAACCGACCAACGACCTCGACGTCGATACCCTGCGCGCGCTGGAAGACGCCTTGCAGCTGTTCGCCGGCTGTGCCGTGGTCATCAGCCACGATCGCTGGTTCCTCGATCGCATCGCTACCCACATCCTGGCCTTCGAGGGCGACAGCCACGTCGAATGGTTCGAAGGCAACTTCCAGGACTACGAGGCCGACAAGAGGCGCCGCCTCGGCGCCGAGGCCGACCAGCCGCACCGCATCAAGTACAAGCCGCTGGTGCGGTCGTAACATGCGGCGACCCCTCACCCGTCTTACCTCCCTCCTCTGCCGGGGAGAGGCGCGGGGTGAGGGGGCCGTCCGGGCAAACGCCGGGTGAGGGCCGACCATGCTCGCCACCCTCGCCGGCACCCTGTTCCAGGGCGACAATCTTGCCGTTCTGCGCGGGCGCATTCCCGACGCGAGCATCGATCTCGTCTATCTCGACCCGCCGTTCGCCTCCAACGCCGTCTACCGCGCCGGCGGGCAGGCGGTGTTCGACGATACGTGGAGGTGGGGACCGGCCGCCGAAGCCGCCTTGGCCGAGGCCGGGACGAACGGCCCGCCGGCGCTCGCGGCATTGCTGTCCGGTTTGCGCGCCGTGCTGGGCGATGGCCCGCTGATGGCCTATCTCGCCATGATGGCGCCTCGTCTGGTCGAGCTGCACCGGGTTTTGAAGCCCACCGGCAGCCTCTATCTCCACTGCGACCCGACGGCGAGCCACTACCTGAAGATCGTGCTCGACGCCCTGTTCGGGGCGGAGAACTACCGCAACGAGATCGTCTGGCGCCGCACCGGCTCCCACAACAAGGCCCGCCGTTTCGCCCCCGTGCATGACATCATCCACTTCGTGACCAAGGGGCCGGACTACCACTTCACCCGACTCCACGGGCCTTATCTCGCCCGCCACATCGCCCTTTATTTTTCCAAGACCGACGCGCGGGGACGCTATTGGACCAACGCGTTGACGGGGGCTGGCATCCGCAACGGCGAGAGCGGCCAGCCCTGGCGCGGCTACGACCCCACCGCGCGCGGCCGCCATTGGGCCATTCCCGGCCGCGTCGTCGAGGAGTTGGGGATCGATTCCCCGTTGGGTACGCTGGATAAGCTGGAAGCGTTGGCGGGCGCTGGCCTTGTCGCTTTTCCCGCCTCCGGTTCGGGCGCCATGCCCACCTACAAACAGTATCTCGACACCACCCCCGGCCTGCCGCTGGGTGACCTCTGGGCCTACCAGCCGCACAGTCATGGCTTGCTCCACGAATCGGGAGCGGCCTTGGATGAGGATGTCCGCTGGCTCGCCGCGCACGGCGACGGCGAGCGTGTCGGCTATCCGACACAAAAGCCTACGGGGCTGTTGGAGCGAATCGTCGCCGCATCCTGCCCCGAGGGGGGAATTGCGCTTGATCCGTTCTGCGGCAGCGGCACGACGTTGCACGCGGCGCAGCGGTTGGGACGGCGCTGGATCGGTATCGACGAACAGCCACGCGCCGTGGAGACAGCGAAAAGGCGGCTCGAAGCCGCCTTCCCTGAGATCAGCGCCGCAATCGTGCCGCTGTGATCAGCTGGCCCCGGCACGCTGGCGCATGGCCTTCAGCAAGCCATCGATGCCACCTTGCGATTGGATCACCGAGGCGAATTCCGAACGCTGGGTGACGCTCATGCTCACGCCCTCGACCACCACGTCGATGATCTTGAAGGCCTTGGTCCCCTTGCGCACCCGCCATTCCACGTTCACCGGCGGGCCGTTGGGGCGCTGGATCTGGCTCTGGACGAAGAAATCGCTGTCGCCCTCCGGCCGTGCGCCGGCCACCTGGAACTGCTCGCCGGAATACTGGCGGAAGCGGTCGGTATAGGTGGTGACGATCATCTGTTCGAACAGCTTGAGGTATTCCTTCTGCTGTTCCGGTGTGGCGAGATTCCAATAACGCCCCAGCACGAACTGGGCGATGAAGGGCACATCGAAGCCCTGGTTCAGGATTTCGCGAAATCGCTCGGTCACCGCGTCCTTGGCGGTGGGGCCGGAGGTGATGGTTTCAATCGCCTTGGAACCGAGGGTGTCCACGAATTTGGCGGCTTCCACCGCCTGTGGGTTGCCCTGAGCCCGGGAAGGCACCGCCCAGCCGCCAATCGCCAGCAGCGCGGTGCACAGGATGAGAAGACGTCGTGTCAGCATGGCTGATGGCACGTAACGCCGAAAGGGGCTCCCCGTCAATCGTTCAACGGTCAATCGGTCAACCGTCCAGGGAGTTTGGGTTTCGACGTATCCGTTCGTCCTAAGCTGTTATTGGGGGATTGCCGCCGCTTTCCGGTCGGTGATATCGGCCTCGCGGCGCTGGCGGTAGAGGCTGCGCACCGCCGCGTAGTAGTCGAGCGAGTTCTTGCGCAGGTCGTCCACCGGCTCGATCAGGCGCGCACGGGTGTCGACGCCGCTGGCGGCGGCTCGGCCGATCAGGACGTCGTCGGCTTCGTTGTGGTTGGCAACGATGCGAACCGGATCGGCCGCGGTATCGGCGGCAAGGCCGACGCTGTCGCGCACGCTCGACGGTCCCAGCAGCGGCAGCACCACATAGGGGCCTTCCGGCACGCCCCACACGGCCAGCGTCTGGCCGAAGTCCTCCGACTCGTACGGCAGTCCTTCGCGCTCGGCGACGTCGACGAGGCCGCCGACGCCCACCGTGGTGTTGATCAGGAAGCGGCGTACCGCCACCGACACGCCCTTCATGTCGCCCTGCAGGAGCTGGTTGGCGATGACGATCGGGCTTGCCAGGTTGCGCAGGAAGTTGCGCACGGCGTCACGCACCGGGCTCGGCACCACGCCGCGGTAGATTTCGGCGGCCGGTCGGATGACGAGAATATCGGTACCCTCGTTCAGGCCGAAGACGGCGCGGTTGACGCCCTCAAACGGGTCGTTGGCTTCCCAGTAAGCCTCGCGCCCCACAGGGTCGGAAGGCGGAAGGGCGCAGGCGCCAAGCGACAGCGCGACCAGCGCGGCGCCAGCCAGACGGGTTGCGCGGCGGGTGGCGAACGGGCGGATGAGGGTTGCCAGCTTCATCGTCAGAATCTTTGGTTCCTGTCGGCGGGGGCGAAGGCGGCGTAGGGCGGCTGTAAGCCCGAAGTGTGCAGGCTTTCCAGCGTTGCGTCCTCCGGTGTACCTCCTTCTTCTGGTCACTAACATAGGTAAGGCCATGCCGCCAGCTGCCAATGCCACATACCCGGTCCCGTCTTTGGCCTGTGTCCTTTTTGCCGCATGGAATGGCCTCGCCGTCGCGCCATTACGGTTTGCCTTCCATAAAGATATGTTTATATATATGTGTCGATCAAGGCGCGACGGGGCATACCGGCGATGGATCAGTTGTTGGCGGCATTGAAGGCGGCGGCGGAGCCCACCCGGCTCCGGCTTCTCGCCCTGTGCGCTCATGGCGAACTGACGGTGAGCGACCTCACCCAGATTCTGGGTCAGAGCCAGCCGCGTGTCTCGCGTCATCTGAAGCTGTTGAGCGAGGCCGGTCTGATCGACCGCTTCCGCGAAGGCACCTGGGCCTACTTTCGGCTGACCGAGCGCGGGGCCTCGGCGGAATTGGCGCGGACGCTGGTGGACGCCATTCCGGCGCAAGACCCCACCCTGAAGCTCGACCTGGAGCGTCTTGAATCGATCCGGCGCGCCCGCACCGAGGCGGCGGCCGCCTATTTCCGCGACAACGCCCAGCGTTGGGACACGATCCGCTCGCTGCATGTGCCCGAGCGCGAGGTGGAGGAGACGCTGCTGCGCCTTCTGCCCGAAGCGGGCATCAGCGATCTGCTCGACATCGGCACCGGGACGGGGCGCATGCTGGAGGTGCTGGGGCCGCGCGTGGCCCACGCCACCGGCGTCGACGCCTCGCGCGAGATGCTGGCCGTCGCCCGCGCCCGGCTGGAGGAGGTGGGGCTGCGTCACTGTCAGGTGCGTCAGGCCGACATGTACCAGCTTCCGCTGCCGTCGGCCTCGTTTGACGCCGTGATCATCCATCAGGTGCTGCACTACGCGGAGGACCCGGCCGACGTGCTGGCCGAGGCGGCGCGGGTGCTGCGGCCGGGCGGGCGGATGGTGGTGGTCGATTTCGCTCCCCACTCCCTGGAAATCTTGCGTACCGAACACGCCCACCGCCGCCTTGGCTTCGCCGATGGGGAAGTGGCCGGCTGGTGCCGTCTCGCCGGCCTCGCGGCCGAGGCCCCGATCCATCTGGTGGGCGATCCCTTGACCGTGACCATCTGGCCGGCTGTCAAGACCGGCGCCCCCTTTTCCCCGCAGCCCCAGTTTTCCACCACGGGAGCAGCCCCATGACGACTTCGCCCACGGCCGCCGACGGCCTGTCCGTCTCCTTCGAGTTTTTCCCGCCCAAGACGGAAAAGATGGAGCAGAGCTTGTGGCAGGCGGTGCGCCGGCTGGCTCCGCTGGGGCCGAAGTTCGTATCGGTGACCTATGGCGCCGGGGGATCGACCCGCGAGCGCACCCACGCCACGGTCTGCCGGCTGCAACAGGAAACCGGCCTTGTCGCCGCCGCGCACCTGACCTGCGTCGGCGCCACGCGCGACGAGATCGACGCCGTCGCCCGCACTTACTGGGAGGCCGGCATCCGCCATATCGTGGCGTTGCGCGGTGACCCGCCGGCCGGTCCCGACGGTGCCTTCGCCGCGTATGTGCCGCATTCCGGTGGCTACGCCTACGCCGCCGATCTGGTGGCCGGGCTGAAAAACGCCGCCGACTTCGAGATCAGCGTGGCGGCCTATCCCGAGACGCACCCGGAGGCTCCTTCGGCGGCGGCGGATCTGGACAACCTGAAGCGCAAGGTGGACGCCGGGGCGACGCGCGCCATTACCCAGTTCTTCTTCGACAACGATGCCTATTTCCGTTTCGTCGACAAGGCGCGCAAGGCCGGAATCACCGTGCCGATCGTGCCGGGCATCCTGCCGATCACCAACTTCGCCCGCACGGTGGAGTTCGCCGGCAAGTGCAACGCCGCCATCCCGGCGGCGATCGCCGATGCCTTCGACGGGCTGGACGACGACCCGGAAACCCGCCTGCTGATCGCCGCCACCGTCTGCGCCGAGCAATGCAAGGCGCTGCGGGCGCAGGGCGTGGCGGACTTCCACTTCTATACGCTCAACCGCGCCGACCTGACGGTGGCGATCTGCCATCTGCTGGGGGTGCGGGCCAGGCGGCCGGCATTGGCCGCCACCTGATCCACCGAACGGCTCCGCGCCCTCGTCTCAAGACATAAAAAGAGTTCATGAGCATGCCCCACATCCTCGATCTTCTGAAAGACCAAGTCCTTCTCTGCGACGGCGGCATGGGCAGTCGCATCCAGGCGCTCGACCTTGACGTCGACAAGGATTTCTGGGGGCATGAGAACTGCACCGACATCCTGGCGCTGTCGCGCCCCGACATCATCCGCGAAATTCACCGGACCTATTACGAAGCCGGAGCGGATATGGTGGAAACCGACACCTTCGGCGCCTCGCCGATCACGCTGGCCGAGTTCGGCATCGCCGACAAGGCGTTCGAGATCAACAAGCGTGCCGCCGAGGTCAGCCGCGAGGCGGCCGACACCTTCGCCGACGGCCGCGCCCGCTTCGTCATCGGCTCGGTCGGCCCCGGCACCCGGCTGCCCAGCCTGGGGCACATCGACTACCAGTCTCTGGAGGACAGCTTCGCCGTCCAGGCGCGCGGCCTGATTGCCGGCGGGGTGGACGCCTTCCTGGTCGAAACCTGCCAGGACCCCTTGCAGATCAAGGCCGCCGTCAACGGCATCAAGGTCGCGCGGCGCGAAGCCGGCAAGGATACTCCCATCTTTGTCCAGATCACGGTGGAAACCACCGGCACGCTCCTGGTCGGCACCGACATCCAGGCGGCGGCGGCGATCATCCATTCGCTCGACGTGCCGTTGATCGGCCTCAATTGCGCCACCGGCCCGGTGGAAATGGCCGAGCACGTCAAGTGGCTGTCGCAGAACTGGCCCGGCCTAATTTCGGTCCAGCCCAACGCCGGCCTGCCCGAACTGGTGGACGGCAAGGCCCGCTATCCCCTGCGCGGCCAGGACCTCGCGGTGTGGCTGGAGCGGTTCGTGGTCGAGGATGGCGTCAATCTGATCGGCGGCTGCTGCGGCACCAACATGGAGCATATCGCCGCCGCCGACGCCATGCTGCGCCGCCTTGCCGGCGAGCGCCGCCGGCCCAAGCCCACCAGCC